>NZ_JBEZUP010000023.1:0-124091 GCF_040636485.1 Streptomyces sp. NPDC038707 | reverse complement strand
AGCGTGAGGGAAACGCCCGGTTACATTCCGAACCCGGAAGCTAAGCCTCACAGCGCCGATGGTACTGCAGGGGGGACCCTGTGGGAGAGTAGGACACCGCCGAACAATCTTTGGAGGACCCCTGGTCACCAGCGTTCAGCTGGGACCAGGGGTCCTTTTGTTTTTACAATGCTTGCGGTACCACAGACAGGAGTCACCATGTCCACCAACTCTCCCGGCGACCGTCCGGAGCGCGACCAGCGGCGACGGGACAGTGGTGAGCGGGGCGACCGCGGCGGCTTCCGTCGGGACAACGACCGCCGGGACAACGACCGTCGAGGCAACGACCGAGGCGGCTACGGCCGGCGTGATGACCGACGGGACGACCGTCGGGAGGACCGGCGGGACGACCGCGGTGGCTTCCGTCGGGACGACAGCCGTGGTGGTGGCTTCCGTCGTGAGGGCGAGCGCGGTGCGCGTCCGGCGTACCAGCGTGACGACCGGGACCGTGGCGACCGGGGTGGCTTCCGCCGCGACGACCGACGCGATGACCGCCGTGACGACCGTGGTTTCCGCCGGGACGACCGTGGCGACCGTCCCTCCTACCGCCGTGACGACGACCGTGGCGGCTACCGCAGGGACGACCGGCGCGACGACCGCCGGGACGACCGTGGCGGCTTCCGCAGGGACGACAGCCGCGGTGACGACCGCGGTGGCTTCCGGCGGGACGACAGCCGTGGGGAGCGCGGTGGCTTCCGGGGCGGCCGGGACGACCGTGGGGGCCGCGGGCCGCGCAGGGACGACCGCGGTGGCCGGCCGGGCGGTGGCTTCCGGGGCCGTGACGGCCGGGACAGCCGGGACGGCCGGGACGGCCGGGACGACCGCCGTGGCGGTGGCCGGTTCCGCGACGACCGGGACCGGGACCGGGAGCGCGAGCCGATCAAGCGGCTGCCGATCCCGGAGGACGTCACCGGTGACGAGATCGACAAGGACGTACGGCAGGAGCTGCAGAGCCTGCCCAAGACGCTCGCGGAGGACGTCGCCAAGAACCTGGTGATGGTCGCCCGGCTGATCGACGAGGACCCCGAGGGCGCCTACGGCTACGCCAAGGTCGCCCTGCGACTGGCGTCCCGCGTCGCCGCCGTGCGCGAGGCCGCCGGGTTCGCCGCGTACGCGACCCAGAAGTACAGCGAGGCCCTCGCCGAGTTCCGGACCGCCCGGCGGATGACCGGCACCGTGGAGCTGTGGCCGGTGATGGCCGACTGCGAGCGCGGGCTCGGCCGCCCGGAGAAGGCACTGGACATGGCCGGCGCCCCGGAGGTGCACAAGCTGGACAAGGCCGGTCAGGTCGAGATGCGGCTCGTCGCCGCCGGCGCCCGGCGCGACATGGGCCAGCTGGACGCGGCCATCGTGACCCTGCAGAGCCCGGAGCTGGCCGCCAAGTCGGTGCAGCCCTGGACCGCGCGCCTGCGCTACGCCTACGCCGACGCACTGCTGGCGGCCGGCCGGGAGCGCGAGGCGCGGGAGTGGTTCGCGAAGGCCGTCGAGGCCGACCGGGACGGCAGCACGGACGCCTCCGACCGGCTCGCCGAGCTGGACGGTGTGGAGTTCGTCGACGCCCTGGCCGAGGACGACGCCGCCGACGAGACCGGGGACGCGGCCGGGGCGGCGGACGTCTCCCCGGAGGACGGCGACAAGGACTGACGCCGGCCGATGTGACAGGCACCTGAAAGGGGGGCGGACTCCATGGGAGTCCGCCCCCCTTTCAGGTGATGGCCCCGGCTCAGATCTCCAGCGCCCGCAGTACCAGCCCCGACGCCGGTTTCGGGCCGAACGACGTCGACTTGCGGGGCATCGTCACCCCCTGCCGGGCCAGGTCGCGTACGACCTCCTCGCGGACCGGGTGCATCAGCACGGCTGTGCCGCCGTCGCGTTCCGCCTTCTCGACCGTCGCCGCCGTGTCGTGGATGTAGGCGATGTGCGCCGGGGAGTCCTCGGGGATCCGCCAGACGTGCTCCAGCAGCGTGGCGTGCAGCACCGTGGCGTCCAGCGCGCGCCAGGCGGCCGGGCGGTCCACCGGGACGGTCCGGGCCAGCAGCTCCGGGTCCGGCCGGTCGAGCAGGTGGAACGCGCCGTCACCGGCCAGCAGGAACGAGTTGCCCGCGCAGGACGCGTCCGCCAGGACGGCCAGGGCGTCCGGCAGGGGCACGTCGAGCCGGCGTACCCGGAACAGGCCCTCCACCGCCCGGAGCGCGTCCGCGACCGGCAGACCGTGCAGCAGCCGGTGGATGGCGCGGACCCGCAGCGGATAGCGGACGGTGTCGACCAGCAGGACCAGGCCGTAGTCCCAGGGGCTGGGGGAGGGGTGTTCCAGGCGCAGCCGCCGGTAGGTGGCCCAGCGGTGGTGGCCGTCGGCGATCAGCGCCTGGCGGCCGGCCAGGTCGGTCCGGATACGGGCCAGGTCGACGGGGTCGGTCACGGACCACAGGCGGTGCCGGAAGCCGTCCTCGGTGGTCGTGGCCAGCAGCGGCGGCCGGCCGGCCGTGCGCTCGATCACCTCGGCCGCCGTGTCCGCGCCTGCCCCGGCCGCTGTGTCGTAGCCCGTCGCGCCGTCCCCGCGGTAGGTCAGCAGCAGCGGTTCCAGGTTGGCGCGGGTGGCGCGCATCAGGGCGGCGCGGTCGGCGACCACGGGCGGCATGACGTCCTCGTGCGGCAGCACCACGCCCTCGGCCGGCTCCGTCACCCGCAGGGTGCCGATGATCCCGCGCTGGAGCATGCCCTCGCCGTCGCGCTGCTCGTACACGTACAGGCCCGGATCCGGGTCGGCGACGAGGATGCCCTCGGCCAGCCAGCGGCGCAGGGTGTCGGCGGCCTGCTCGGTGCCGGCGCTGGGGGTGCCGGCCTGCGGCAGGATCAGCCGGACGATGTTGTGCGGGTCGGACGACTGGAGGTGGTGCAGGCCGTCGGGCCGTACGACGACGTCGTAGGGGGGAGAGGTGACGGAGGCGAGGCTGCCGACCCGGTCGGGGTCGTAGCGCAGGCCGCGGAACGGGGTGAGTTCCAGGCCGCGGCGCGTCGTTGCCTCCGGGTGACCTGCTGTCTTCATCCCGGCATCGTACGTGTGCCGGCGGCATGCGGGATGATCGGGGGAAAGGCGAGTCTACGAGGAGCGATACGGACATGAGCCAAGGCGTCAGGACCAGGCCCGAGGGCAGTGGGCAGCCCCTGAACGAGGCGTACGACACGGCGCTGCTCGATCTGGACGGGGTGGTCTACGCGGGCGGCAGCGCGATCGCGCACGCGGTCGACTCGCTGGCGGTGGCCCGCTCCGGCGGCATGCGGCTGGCGTACGTCACCAACAACGCGCTGCGCACCCCGGACACGGTGGCGGAGCACCTGACGGAGCTGGGCATACCGACGGACGCCGACGAGGTCATCACTTCCGCGCAGGCCGTCGCCCGGCTGATCAGTGAGCAGGTGCCCGCCGGGGCGCGGGTGCTGGTGATCGGCGGCGAGGGACTGCGGGTGGCGCTGCGCGAGCGCGGCCTGGTGCCGGTGGAGTCGGCGGACGACGACCCGGCGGCGGTCGTCCAGGGCTACGGCGGGCCGGACCTGCCCTGGGGCCGGTTCGCGGAGGCGTCGTACGCCGTCCGGCGGGGCGTGCCGTGGTTCGCGTCCAACACCGACCTGACCATTCCCAGCGGGCGGGGCATCGCGCCGGGCAACGGGGCGGCCGTGGAGGTCGTCCGGATCGCGACCGGCGCCGAGCCGCAGGTCGCGGGCAAGCCGCTGCCCCCGATGCACCGGGAGACGATCATCCGGACCGGCGCCGAACGCCCGCTGGTGGTCGGAGACCGGCTGGACACCGACATCGAGGGGGCGTTCAACGGCGAGGTCGACTCGCTGCTCGTACTGACCGGTGTCACCGACGGGGCGCAGCTGCTCGCCGCGCCGCCCCAGCACCGGCCGACCTACGTGGACGCGGATCTGCGCGGACTGCTCACCGGGCAGCCGGAGGTCACCGGGGACGGGGACGGGTTCCGGTGCGGCGGCTGGACCGCGACGGCCGGGGCCGACCGGCTGGAGCTGGCCGGCGACGGCGAGGCGCTGGACGGGCTGCGGGCGCTGTGCGCGGCGGCCTGGACGGCGGCCGGTGACGGTTCCTGCGCGCTGGACGGCGGGAAGGCGCTGGCCCGGCTGGAGCTTTGACGGACTCGGCCGGGGTAGGCACTCCCCGGCTGCCCCGGCTGCCCCGGCTGCCCCGGCTGGCCCGGCTGGCCCGGCTGGCCCGGCTGGCCCGGCTGGCCCGGCTGGCCCGGCTGGCCCGGCTGGCCCGGCTGCCCCGGCCGTTCCGGCGGTCCCGGCCGTGTCGCCCGGGGGAGCCGCCTCCGGCCGTCTCGACCGGGGGTCCCCCGGCCGGGATTGTCGCGGCCGGGGATCGAGAAGGAGTGCAGGGTAGGCTAACCTAACCTCGTGTTGGTCGACAGTCCTCCGGAACAGCGCGCGGAGCACGCCCCCGCGCCCCCAACCCGCCACGCGGCCAAGGCCCTTGGGCTCCTGCTCGCGGCCGTGCTCCTGGTCCTCGTCGCCCTGGCGAGCATCGCGATCGGGGCGAAAGGGCTGTCACCGGCCCAGGTCTGGCACGGCCTCTTCCACGACACGGGCACCTACGGCGACGTGGTCGTGGACGAGCGCCTCTCGCGCACGGTGCTCGGCCTGCTGGTCGGCGCCGCGCTCGGCCTCTCCGGCGCGGTGCTCCAGGCCCTGACCCGCAACCCGCTGGCCGACCCCGGGCTGCTCGGCATCAACGCGGGCGCCTCCGCCGCCGTCGTCACCGCCATGACCTATCTCGGCGTCACCAGCCTGACCGGATACGTGTGGTTCGCGTTCCTGGGTGCGGCGGCGGTCGGCGCGCTGGTGTGGTTCCTCGGCGGCAGCCGGGGCGCCACCCCGGTACGGCTCGCGCTCGCCGGCACGGCGATCACCGCGGCCCTGTACGGCTATCTCCAGGCCGTGATGATCACGGACGGCGCGGCCCTGGGCAAGATGCGCTTCTGGACGGTGGGTTCGCTGGTCTCGGCCACCGACTCGACCATCGTGCAGGTGCTGCCGTTCCTCGCCGTGGGCACGGTGCTGGCACTGGTGCTGGCCCGGCCGCTGAACGCGGTGGAGATGGGCGACGACACCGCCCGCGCCCTCGGCGCCAACCTCGACCGCACCCGTGCGCTGGCCATGCTGTCCGCCGTGATGCTGTGCGGTGCCGCGACCGCCGCCTGCGGCCCGATCATGTTCGTCGGCCTGATGGTGCCGCACGTCGTGCGCTCCTTCACCGGCCCCGACCTGCGCTGGATCCTCCCGTACGCCACGGTCCTGGCGCCCGTGCTGCTGCTCGGCTCGGATGTCCTCGGCCGGGTCGTGACCCGGCCCGCCGAGCTCCAGGTCGGCATCGTCACCGCGGTCATCGGCGGCCCGGTCTTCATCTTTCTCGTACGACGGCGGAGGACGGCCCAGCTGTGAAGACCCCCACCAGGAGCCGTGCCGTACGCACCCCCGGCGGGTTCTCCGTGCGCGTGGACCCGCGCGCCCTGACCGTCGTCGTGCTGCTGCTGACCGCCGCCTGCGCCGCCGGCGTCGCCCTGATCGGGACCGGCGACGCGAAGATCCCGGCGGCCGACGTGCTGCGCACGCTCGCCGGGAACGGCACCGCCTACCAGGACTTCATCGTCAACGAACTGCGCCTGCCCCGGGTCCTCGTCGGCCTGCTGGTCGGCGCCTCGCTCGGCCTCGGCGGCGCCCTGTTCCAGTCCATCTCCCGCAATCCGCTGGGCAGCCCGGACGTGCTCGGCCTGTCGCAGGGCTCCACGGCCGGCGCGCTGATCGTGATCGTGCTGCTGTCCGGCAGTGCCGCCGAGGTGACCGTCGGCGCGCTGGCCGGCGGCCTCGCGACCGGTCTGGCCATTTATTTGCTTGCCTGGAAACAGGGCGTGCACGGGTACCGGATGGTGCTGGTCGGCATCGGCGTCAACGCGGTCATGACGGCCGTCAACGGCTATCTGCTCACCAAGGCCGACCTGGTCGACGCCACCCGCGCGGTGGTGTGGATGACCGGCTCGCTGAACGGCCGGGACTGGGACCAGGTGTGGCCGCTGCTCGCGCTGTGCGCCGTCCTCGTCCCGCTGGTCCTCGTCAACGCCCGCGGTCTGCGGATGATGGAGATGGGCGACGACATCTCGAACGCGCTCGGCGTGCGCGTCCAGTGGGTGCGGCTGCTGCTCATGGTCAGTGCCGTCCTGCTCACCGCGGCCGCCACGGCCGCCGCCGGCCCCGTCAGCTTCGTCGCGCTGACCGCGCCGCAGCTCGCCCGCCGGCTGACCCGCTCGCCGGGGCCCAACCTGGTGCCGTCCCTGTGCATGGGCGCGACCCTGCTGGTCGCCGCCGACTGGGCCTCCCAGCGCGCCTTCGGCGCCGACCAGCTGCCCGTCGGCGTGGTCACCGGCGTGCTCGGCGGCGCCTATCTGCTGTGGCTGCTGGTCACCGAGCGCCGGGCGGGCCGGATATGACCCCGGCCGGCCCGACGAACAACCCGAGGAGCACTGTGAACCGCCTGTCCGCCGAGAACGTCACCCTCGCCTACGACCAGCGGGTCATCGCCGAGCAGCTGTCGGTGGAGATCCCCGACCACTCCTTCACGGTGATCGTCGGCCCGAACGCGTGCGGCAAGTCGACGCTGCTGCGGGCGCTGTCGCGGATGCTCAGGCCCAGCCAGGGCCGGGTGCTGCTGGACGGGCAGGCCATCCAGTCGATGCCCGCGAAGAAGGTCGCCCGCACCCTAGGCCTGCTGCCGCAGACGGCGGTCGCGCCCGACGGGATCACGGTCGCCGACCTGGTCGGCCGGGGCCGCTACCCGCACCAGGGCCTGCTGCGCCAGTGGTCCGCGGAGGACGAGCGGGTCGTCCGGGAGTCGATGCGGCAGACCGGCGTGGCCGAGCTGGCCGACCGGTACGTGGACGAGCTGTCCGGCGGGCAGCGGCAGCGGGTGTGGATCGCCATGGCGCTCGCCCAGCAGACCCCGCTGCTGCTCCTGGACGAGCCGACCACCTACCTGGACATCCAGCACCAGATCGACGTCCTCGACCTGTGCGCCGAGCTGCACGAGGAACAGGGCCGGACACTGGTGGCGGTGCTGCACGACCTCAACCACGCCGCCCGCTACGCCACCCACCTCATCGCCCTGCGCGGCGGAGAGGTGATCGCCGAGGGCGCGCCGGGCGACATCGTCACCGCCGAGCTGGTGGAAGAGGTGTTCGGGCTGCGCTGTCAGGTGATCGACGACCCGGAGACGGGCACCCCGCTGGTCGTGCCCGCCGCCCGCAAGGCACGCCTCACAGCAGCTTCCTGAGCCGGAACAGATCCAGCAGGCTCGCCTCCAGCCGCACCCGGCCCGACCCCCAGGCGGTCGCGAAGTTCAGCTCGCCGTCCACCAGGGCCACCAGGTCGTCCCCGGCCAGGGCCAGCCTGATCTGCGCCTTCTCCCAGGGCGGGCCGGGACGGGTGTCGTCCACCTCGATCCGCCCGCCCGTCATCCGGCCGGCGAACGTGACGTCCAGGTCGGTGATGTGGCAGCTCACCGACCGGTCCAGCGCGGCGGCGGCACGGGCCTCGCCCTCGGCCCCCCGCATGCTGTCCGAGAACTTCCCCAGTGCGGCGCGGCACTCCTCGATCGTGGCCATCGCCCCCGACGGTACCGCAGCGGTTCACGGTAGCGTCGGGGCATGAGCGAGTCCGTGTCCGAGGCCGGTACGGCGGCGCAGGCCGAGCCCGAGCAGGGGCCCGGGCCGGCCGCCCCCGCCCCCCTGAACATCCCGCGCACGCCGACCGGCGACGCGGGGATCGACGCGCACCTGGAGCGGCTGGCCGACGTCGGCCACCTCGCCACCGACGGACATCCGCAGGTGTACGAGGATGTACTCCGGGGGCTGCGCGACGCGCTCACCGCGCTCGACGCCCGCCCGGAACCTCCGGCGCCCCCGACGCCGTACCCCAGCAGGCCGTAACCAGAGCAGGAGCTGAACCGAACGTGGCAGGAGTCGCACGCCGCCGTCTCGACGCGGAGCTGGTCCGCCGGAAGCTCGCCCGTTCGCGCGAGCACGCCAGCCAGCTGATCGCCGCCGGGCGGGTCACCGTCGGCAAGACCGTGGCGACCAAGCCGGCCACGCAGGTGGAGACCGCCGCCGCCATCGTCGTCCAGGCCGACGACAGCGATCCCGACTACGTCTCCCGGGGCGGGCACAAACTGGCCGGCGCGCTCGCGGCCTTCGTGCCCCAGGGGCTCGTGGTCGAGGGCCGGCGCGCGCTGGACGCCGGCGCGTCCACCGGCGGCTTCACCGATGTCCTGCTGCGCGCGGGCGCCGCCCATGTCGTCGCCGTGGACGTCGGGTACGGACAGCTCGCCTGGTCCCTCCAGCAGGACGCCCGCGTCACCGTCAAGGACCGCACCAACGTGCGCGAGCTGACCCTCGAGGCGATCGACGGGGAGCCGGTGGACCTGGTCGTGGGCGATCTTTCCTTCATCCCGCTCGGACTGGTGCTGCCCGCCCTGAAACGGTGCGTGACGCCGGACGCCGACCTGGTGATGATGGTCAAGCCGCAGTTCGAGGTGGGCAAGGAGCGACTCGGCAGCGGCGGTGTCGTGCGCAGTCCCGAGTTGCGCGCGGAGGCCGTGCGAGGGGTGGCCGCGAAGGCGTGGGAGCTGGGCCTCGGGGTGCGGTCGGTCACCGCCAGCCCGCTGCCCGGGCCTTCGGGGAACGTCGAGTACTTTCTCTGGCTGCGGGCGGGGGCACCCCAGGTGGACCCGGCCGACGTCGACCGTGCAGTGGCGGAGGGGCCGCGTTGACACAGAACCGTGCGCGTACTGTTTTCCTGCTCGCCCACACCGGGCGGCCCGCGGCGATCCGCAGCGCGGAACTCGTCGTCAAGGGCCTGGTGCGGCACGGCATCGGGGTGCGGGTGCTGGAGGAGGAGGCGCGCGACCTGCCGCTCCCGGACGACGTGCACCTCGTCAAGGAGGCCACCGCGCAGTGCCTGGACGGCTGCGAGCTGCTGATCGTGCTGGGCGGCGACGGCACGCTGCTGCGCGGCGCCGAGTTCGCGCGGGCCTCCGGGGTGCCGATGCTCGGCGTCAACCTGGGGCGCGTCGGGTTCCTCGCCGAGGCGGAGCGGGACGACCTGGACCGGGTGGTGGACCGGGTGGTGGACCGGTCCTACGAGGTCGAGGAACGGATGACCGTCGACGTCGTCGTGCACCGCAACGGCGACATCGTGCACACCGACTGGGCGCTGAACGAGGCCGCCGTGCAGAAGGCCGGCGCCGAGAAGCTGCTGGAGGTCGTGCTGGAGATCGACGGGCGGCCGGTGTCGGAGTTCGGCTGCGACGGGGTGATCCTGTCCACGCCCACCGGCTCCACCGCCTACGCGTTCTCCGCCGGCGGGCCGGTGGTCTGGCCGGAGGTGGAGGCGCTGCTGATGGTGCCGATCAGCGCGCACGCCCTGTTCGCCAAGCCGCTGGTCACCTCCCCCGACTCGGTGCTCGCCGTGGAGGTGCTGCCGCACATCCCGCCGGGCGTGCTGTGGTGCGACGGCCGGCGCACGGTCGAGCTGCCGCCCGGGGCGCGGGTCGAGGTGCGCCGGGGCGCGGTGCCGGTGCGGCTGGCCCGGTTGCACCACTCGTCCTTCACCGACCGGCTCGTGGCGAAGTTCGCCCTGCCGACCACGGGATGGCGGGGAGCGCCGCACCACTCCTCGGAGTGACACGGGCGGGCCATGTGCGCCGGCCGCCCCGGACCTCGTATGGTCTGTTCCGTGTTGGAGGAGATGCGGATACGGTCGCTCGGGGTCATCGACGACGCGGTCGTCGAGCTGTCGCCGGGGTTCACCGCCGTCACCGGTGAGACGGGTGCGGGCAAGACCATGGTGGTCACCAGCCTCGGGCTGCTGCTCGGCGGCCGGGCGGACCCGGCGCTCGTGCGGATCGGCGCGGACAAGGCGGTCGTGGAGGGGCGGGTCGCCGTGCCCCCCGGGGCCGCCGCCGTCGCACGCGCCGAGGAGGCCGGGGCCGAGCTGGACGACGGCGCCCTGCTGATCAGCCGGACCGTCTCCGCCGAGGGCCGCTCCCGGGCGCACCTCGGCGGACGCAGCGTGCCCGTCGGGCTGCTCGCCGAGCTGGCCGACGACCTGGTGGCCGTGCACGGGCAGACCGACCAGCAGGGACTGCTGAAGCTGTCCCGGCAGCGGCAGGCACTGGACCGGTACGCGGGCGACGCCGTCGCCGTGCCGCTCGCCGAGTACACCGAGGCCTACCGGCGGCTGCGGGCCGTCTCCGCCGAGCTGGAGGAGATCACCACCCGGGCGCGGGAACGGGCGCAGGAAGCCGACATGCTGCGCTACGGGCTCGACGAGATCGCCGCCGTGGAACCCCGGCCCGGCGAGGACGTGGAGCTGGCCGAGGAGGCCGGGCGGCTCGGCCACGCCGAAGCCCTGTCGTCCGCCGCGGCGGCCGCGCACGCGGCCCTCGCGGGCAACCCGGAGGACCCCGAGGGGATCGACGCCTCGACCCTCGTCGCGGGCGCCCACCGGGCCCTGGAGGCCGTACGGTCGCACGACCCGTCGCTGGCCGCGCTCGCCGACCGCATCGGCGAGATCGGCATCCTGCTCGCCGACGTGGCCGGTGAGCTGGCCGGATACGCCGACGATCTCGACGCCGACCCGCTGCGGCTGGCCGCCGTGGAGGAACGCCGGGCCGCGCTGACCGCGCTGACCCGCAAGTACGGCGAGGACATCGACGCGGTCCTCTCCTGGGCCGAGCGCGGCGCCGCCCGGCTCACCGAGCTGGACGGCGACGACGAGCGGATCACCGAGCTGACCGCCGAGCGGGACGCGCTCCGCGGCGAACTGGGCGTCCTCGCGCAGCGGCTGACCGACGCGCGGACGGAGGCCGCCGAACGGTTCGCGGCGGCCGTCACCGCCGAGCTGGCCTCGCTGGCGATGCCCCACGCGCGGGTGTCCTTCGACATCCGCCAGAGCGACGACCCCGAGGGCGTCGAGGCCGGCGGGCGGACGGTCGCCTACGGCCCGTCGGGCGTGGACGAGGTCGAACTGCTGCTGGCCCCGCACCCCGGGGCCCCGGCGCGGCCCATCGCCAAGGGTGCCTCCGGCGGTGAGCTGTCCCGGGTGATGCTCGCGGTGGAAGTGGTCTTCGCGGGCACCGACCCGGTGCCGACGTACCTGTTCGACGAGGTGGACGCCGGGGTCGGCGGCAAGGCCGCGGTGGAGATCGGCCGGCGCCTGGCGAAGCTCGCCCGGTCCGCGCAGGTCGTCGTGGTCACCCACCTGCCCCAGGTCGCCGCGTTCGCCGACCGGCAGCTGCTGGTGGAGAAGACCAATGACGGCTCCGTGACCCGCTCCGGCGTGAAGGTCCTGGAGGGCGAGGACCGCATCCGCGAACTGTCCCGCATGCTGGCGGGCCAGGAGGACTCCGAAGCGGCCCGGGCCCACGCGGAGGAGCTCCTGGCCACGGCGAGGGCGGAGGTCTAGCGGGGCCGGCCCGCCACTGAGGGGGGTGCCTGTCGGGGTGCCTCTGGCGGGCCGGCTCCGGGGTGCTCCTCGCGCCGTGGCCCCGGGACGGCTCCGGGGTGTGGTCCCGGGTGTCCCTCGCGCTGCGGCTTCGGGATGCGGGGCGTGGGGCGCGGGGCCGGGAACGTTCTCCCGGTGTGCGGCACGGGGCGGTCCTCGGAGCGTGGCGGGCTCGTTTCCCGGGGTGCGGCCCCGGCCCGGGCGTTCCCTGAGGTGGGCGGCATGATCGACGAGTCGGCCCGCCGTTCCCTGTTCCCCGCCGCCGCGCTCACCCGGGCCGGGCAGGCCCTGGTGCGTGCCGCGCCGCCCGGCGGGCGGGCACGCTGGGAGCGGACCCGCCACGCCGGGCCCGCCGTGGCGGTGGGGGCCGGGATCGCCGCCGCGCGGGTGCATCCCGCGGCCGGGGCCGCGGTGCCGGCCGCCGGGGTGTGCGGGGCGTACGACGACATCGCCGGCGACCACCGGCGCGGCTTCCGGGCGCATCCGCGGGCCCTGCGGGACGGGGGGATCACCAGCGGAGCGGTGAAGCCGTCCGGGATCTCGGCGGCGGGGCCGGCCGCGGGTGCCGTGCTGACGGAGCGGCCGGTGGACACGCTGCTCGCCGGGGTCGTCATCGCCGGGAGCGCGCACCTCGTGAACCTGCTCGACGTACGGCCGGGGCGGGCCGCCGGCGCCGCGCTGGGGGGCGCCCGGGCTGCCGCGCAAGGGACCCGGGGCGCGGCCGGCCGCCGGGGCGATGGGGGCCGCCGCGGCCGTGCTGCCCGACGACGCGGGGAGCGGGTGATGCTCGGGGACACGGGGACACGGGGACACGGGGACACGGGGACACGGGGGCGCACGCGCTCGGCGCCGCGTTGGGGGCGGCCGTGGTGGCGGGAAACCGGCGCGCGGGACTGCTCGCGCACGCCGTCGCGCTGGTCGCCGCCGCCCGGTACGGGGACCGGGTGAGTACCCTGGCCCGTGCCGGGCGCGGCTGACCTCGCCGTATGCCTGCGCGTACCGGTCGTCCAGAGCCGACGTTTCTTCACCCATGTGGGTGATGTGCTCCGGCGCATTGCCCCGGCCCGCCGCACGATGCGCCCTCCCGCGTGTTCCCTGAACGGCCGTATGCCCTGGCATGCTTGGCAGGGAAGGCGGGGCGGACAGCGGATCCGGACACCCCGCGGGGGAGGCGCGCGGGGTACGTCCTTCCGCCCCCGTGAGCCCCCGACCTTCTGTACGTTTTCCCGTGACCGCCCCACGCGCCTTCCCGGCACCGCCCCACGACCCAGGAGCCCCGGCCCCGTGACCCCGCTGAGCAGCAACGCACCGCACGGCCGGCCGCCGCTGCGCACCGTGCAGGTGCTCGGCGGAGGCAACGCCGCCAGCAGCGCGCACGTGCGCTCCCTGGCCGAGGGACTGGTCGCACGGGGCGTACGGGTCACCGTGTGCGCCCCCACCGAGGCCGACCGGGCCTATGACTTCGGCGGCACCGGCGCCGGCCACATCCACGTACCGCGCAGCAGCGACCCCGTCTCCGTGGCCGCCCTGCGCACCGCCTGCGCCCACGCCGACCTGGTGCACGCCCACGGGCTGCACGCCTCCTTCCGGTCCGTGCTCGCGCTCGGCGGGCGCACCACCCCGCTGGTGGTCACCTGGCACGACCGCGCCCACGCGGAGGGCCCGCGGGCCCATCTGCTGCGGATGCTGGAGCGGCGGGTGATGCGCACCGCGGCCGTCGTCCTCGGCACCAGCCCCGACCTCGTCGACCGGGCCCGCCGGAGCGGCGCGCGGGACGCCCGGCTGGCCCCGGTCGCCCTGCCCGGCCGGCGCCGTCCCGGCGGTCACGGCGACGCCGCGGACCGCGACGACCCCGACCGGCAGCGGTCCAAGGTCCGCGCCGAACTCGGCGCCATCGGACGCCCGTTGCTCCTCGCGGTCGGCTCCCTGGACCGCCACCGCGGCTACGACGTGCTGCTCGACGCGGCACGCCGGTGGCGGGAGCCGGACCCGGTGCCGCTGGTGGTCATCGCGGGGGAGGGGCCGCTGCGGCCGGTGCTCCAACAGCGGATCGAGGACGAGGAGTTGCCGGTGCGGCTCGTCGGGCGC
This sequence comes from Streptomyces sp. NPDC038707, assembly GCF_040636485.1. Taxonomy (NCBI): domain Bacteria; kingdom Bacillati; phylum Actinomycetota; class Actinomycetes; order Kitasatosporales; family Streptomycetaceae; genus Streptomyces; species Streptomyces sp. NPDC038707. The sequence goes on along the minus strand of NZ_JBEZUP010000023.1, from coordinate 110,396 downwards.
CGCGACGACGTCGCCGACCTGCTCGCCGCCGCCGACCTCGCGCTGCTGACCAGCAGGTGGGAATCGCGGTCCGTGCTCGCCCAGGAGGCGCTGCACGCGCGCGTACCGCTCGTCGCCACCCGGGTCGGCGGCATCCCCGACCTCGTCGGCGACGCGGCCGAACTCGTCCCGTACGGCGATCCGGTGGCCCTCGCGGAGACGGTCCTGCGGCTGCTCGCCGACCCCGGGCGGCGCGCCCGGCTGCGCGAGCGCGCGGCCCGGCAGGCCGCGACCTGGCCCACCGAGGACGAGACCGTCGCCCAGGTCCTCAGCGTCTACGACGAACTGACCCAGCCCAGACCGCTGGCCTAGGGCCGGTCCGACGATTCCCGGCTGCGCGGACGCCTACGGCACGTGCCGGCGGGCCCGCAGGGCCAGGCTCAACGCCAGGACCGTCTGCGGGTCGTCCAGGTCGGTGCCCAGCAACTCGCCGATGCGGGCCAGGCGGTTGTAGAGCGTCTGGCGGTTGAGATGCAGCTCGCGGGCCGTCTCCGCCTTGCGGCCCGCGTGCGCCAGATAGGTCTCCAGCGTCGGCAGCAGCGGCGGCCGGGAGCGGCCGTCGTGCTCGCGCAGCGGGCCGATCGCCCGGTCCACGAACGCCGCCAGGTCCGGGTGGTCGCGCAGCCGCCACAGCAGCAGGTCGATGTCCAGGCGCCGGGCGTCGTACCAGGGCCGGTCGGTCAGGCCCTGGGCCGCCGTCGCCGTCTCCGCCGCGTGCCGCAGCCCCGCCGAGGCCGCCGCCCAGCCGCCGGCCACCCCGACCACCACCACCGGCGGCGGCGAGCCCGGCCGCCGCATCCCGGCCCGCTCCACCCCGGCCCGCAGCGCCGCCGCGACCCGGTCCGCGACCGCCGTCCGCTCCGACTCCGAGCGCAGCCCCAGCAGCACCAGGACCCGGCCCTCCACCGGCCGCACGCCCAGCAGCACCGGCACCCCCACCGCGGCCAGCTCCTCGGAGACCGCCCGGGCCAGCACCGCCCAGCCCCCGCCGGGCGTGAGGGTGTCGCCGATCCGCATCACCACCGGCAGCAGCGGGCTGTCACCCGGCTTGAAGCCGAGCACCCGGGCCTGCGCCGGGGCGTCGTCCGTCGCGATCCGGCCCTCGGCGAGATCGGTGAGGAAGTCCCCGCGCCCGCGCGCCGCCAGCTCCTCCTCCTGCCGGGCCTGCATCAGCACCACGGCCAGGATGCCCGCGGCCCGTTCGGCGGCGATCCGGTGCACCGGCGCCGGCGTCGCGCGGACCGGCAGCAGCACCAGCCGGGCGCGCACCGAGCCCGCCGTGCCGGGGCCGCCGCCGGGCACGTCCACCAGCACCGAGCCGGCCGGCGGCGGGGCCTCCTTGTGCGGGCCGCGCAGCCCCTCCCACACCTGAAGCGGATCGGCGCCCTCCGGCCCGGCCCCGGCGGCGTACAGCAGCCGCCCGTCGGCCGTCTCCAGGAACACCGGGTTGCCGCTGAAGTCGGCCAGGATGCACAGCACCTGCGGCACCCCGCCACCGCCCAGCAGCGCCTCGGTGCAGCGCCGGTGCACCTCCTCGGCGCGCTGGAGCAGCGCGTAGTGGCCGTTGACGATCTCGGTGTGGATCTCCTCGGTCACCGTCACGAACGGCACCTCGCGGTGCAGCTGGACCAGCGGCAGGCCGGCCGTCCGCGCCGTGTCCACCAGCGCCGCCGGCAGCCGGCCGAAGCGCGGGCCCAGCTCCACCACCAGGGCGGCGATGCCCCGCTCGGCCAGGGTCCGCACGAACGCCCGCTGCTCGGCCGGCCGGGTCCCGAGGCCGTAGCCCGTGGTGAGCAGCAGTTCGCCGCCCTTGAGCAGCGAGGCGATGTTGGGGACCTCGCCCGCGTGCACCCAGCGCACGGTGCGGCCGAGCCGGTCGGCGCCCGCCAGGATCTCCGGCAGTCCGCTGCGCAGTCCGGGCAGCTCCAGTGCCCGCTGCACGGTGATGCCGGCGCCCTGGGTGTCGAGTCGGTGGTCCGTACGGCTGTCCATGCAGCGGACGCTACCTGCGGGAACGTTCCGGTGACATCTCCGGCCCATTACGGCGGCGCTCATCGGGCCCGCGCGGGCGACACTGCGTCGCCCCCGGCGCGGAATTACCCGACCGCCTGCCTGTTGTGGTGTACGTCACTGTCCCGGGACACTGTCGCAACCGTACAGGAACCGCCGTTTGACCTTCGGATTTCGTTGCGCAGGCACCATATGAGGGGCGGGAATGACAGAGAAACCCACGCGAGAGGTACAGCGCCTCAAGGCGGACTCCGTAGGACTGGTGGGCGTGGTGTTCATGGCGGTGGCCACCGCCGCGCCGATCACCGCGATGACCGGCAACCTGCCGATCGCCGTCGGCTTCGGCAACGGCACCGGGGCGCCGGCCGGTTATCTCTTCGCGACGCTGGTGCTGGCGGTCTTCTCCGTCGGCTATGTCGCCATGGCCCGCCGCATCACCGCGGCCGGCGCCTTCTACGGCTACATCTCGCACGGCCTGGGGCGCATCGCGGGAATGGCCTCCGGCATGCTCGCCGTGCTCGCGTACGTCGTCTTCGAGGCTTCCATCGTCGGCGTCTTCTCCTACTTCGCGCAGACCACGGTCCGCGACCAGCTCGGCGCCGACCTGCCGTGGGCCGTCTACGCCGCCGCGATGCTGCTGGTGACGGCCGTGCTGTCGTACTTCGACATCAACCTGACGGCCAAGGCGCTCGGCGTGCTGCTCGTCGCCGAGATCGCGGTCCTGTTCGCGGTCGCCACCGCCGTACTGCTGCGCGGCGGCGGCCCGGACGGCATCCCGGCCGGGCCGGTCAACCCCGAGAACGCCTTCGCCGGCCCCTCCGCGGGGCTCGGGCTGTTCTTCGCCTTCTGGTCCTGGGTCGGCTTCGAATCGACGGCGATGTACGGCGAGGAGTCCCGTGACCCCAAGCGCGTCATCCCGCGCGCGACGCTGATCTCGGTCATCGGCGTCGGCCTGTTCTACATCTACGTCTCCTGGATGACCATCGCCGGCAACGGCCTCGACGGCGCGGTGCGGGTCTCCGCCGGGTCCAGCCCCCTCGACCTGTTCTTCGACCCGGCGCGCGGCTTCATCGGCGCGTGGGCCGTGGACGCCTTCCAGTGGCTGCTGATCACCGGCTCGTTCGCCTGCGGCATGGCCTTCCACCAGTGCGCGGCCCGCTATCTGTACGCCATCGGCCGCGAGGGCTTCCTGCACCCCGCGCTGGGCCGCACCCACCCGCGGCACGGCTCGCCCTACCTCGCCTCCTTCACCCAGTCCGTGATCGCCGTCGTCATCGTCGGCGCGTTCTGGGCGACCGGACAGGACCCGTACACCCACCTGTACACGCTGCTGGCGATCCTCGGCACGATGGCGATCCTCATCGTGCAGACCCTGTGCTCCTTCGCCGTCATCGGCTACTTCCGCCGCAACCACCCCGAGGACCGGCACTGGTTCCGCACCCTGACCGCGCCGCTGCTCGGCGGCCTCGGCATGACCGCGGTCGTGGTGCTGCTGGTGGTCAACATGGACACCGCGGCCGGTACGGCGGCCGGTTCGCTCTTCTTCGAGGCCATCCCGTGGATCGTCGGGCTGGTCTTCTTCGGCGGCCTCGGGCTCGGCCTGTACCTGCGGGCCCGCCGGCCGCAACGGTACGAGGTCATCGGCCGGATCGTCCTGGAGGACGCGGCCGAGCGCACGGACGACGACGTCGAGCAAGCCCCCGCCAACGCCTGAGGAGGCACCGTGTCCCGTACACGGCTCATGCACGTCCTTCGCACGCTCACCGCCGACCACGCCGCCGCAGAGCGGCTCGGTCTGCCGGTCGCCGAGGCACGCGCCGTGCGCCGGCGCACCGTCCTCAAGGGCGCAGCCGTCGGCACAGCCGCCCTGACGGCCGCCGCGACCGCCCCGACGACGCCGGCCGCCGCCGCGTCCGCGCCCCGCGTCGCCGTCGTCGGGGCGGGGATCGCCGGGCTGACCGCGGCCCTCACCCTGTACGACGCCGGGTACGCCTGCACGCTCTACGAGGCGCACCCCGACCGCGTCGGCGGCCGGATGTACACCCAGCGCGACCACTGGGCCTGGGGGCAGACCTCGGAGCTGGGCGGCGAGCTGATCGACACCGGCCACAAGAAGATGCTCCAGCTGTGCCGCCGCTTCTCCCTGCCCGTCGAGGACTTCCTCGGCGGCGGTCCCCGGGGCGCGGAGGAGGTCCTCTGGTTCGACGGCGCCTACTACCCGCGCGAGCGGGCCGACGAGGACTTCAAGGCCGTCTACCAGGCCCTGCGCGCGGATCTCCAGGCCGCAGGCGAGGTCAGGTGGGACCGGACCACCCCGGCCGGCACCGCCCTGGACAACCTGTCCCTGTACGACTGGATCGAGACCCGGGTGCCGGGCGGCCACGCCTCCCCGCTGGGCCGCTTCCTCGACGTCGCCTACACCGTCGAGTACGGCGCCGACACCACCGAGCAGTCCTCGCTCGCCCTCGTCCTGCTCATGGGCTACCAGACCAATCCGGGCCACTTCAACGTCTGGGGCCTGTCCGACGAGCGGTACCACATCACCGGCGGCAACGACCGGCTCCCGCACGCCATCGCCCGCGCCCTGCCCGACGGGACCCTCCGTCACGGCTGGTCCCTCCAGGCGGTGCGGGCCGGTGCCGACGGCACCCAGACCCTCACCTTCACCGAGGCGGGCAGCACCCGCACGGTCACCGCCGACCACACCGTCCTGTGCGTGCCCCTGCCGGTCCTGCAACGGCTGGACCTGAGCGGAGCCGGGTTCGACCCCCGTATGACCGCCCTGCTGCGCGATGCCCGCATGGGCTACTGCACCAAGCTCAACCTGCAGTTCTCCACCCGCCCCTGGCGCGGCACCGGCCCCTGGCCCGGGGTGTCCGCGGGCGACTGCTTCACCGACCTCGGGGTGCAGCAGACCTGGGACACCACCAAGGTCCAGCCGGGCACCGGCGGCATCCTCCTCCAGTACGGCGGCGGCAGCCGGGCCAGGTCGCTGACACCGGCGGGGCCGTTCCCGTACGCGAGCGACCCCTACGTCAAGGACCTCGCCACCCGGTACCTGAAGGACATCGACGCCTTCTTCCCCGGCACGTCGGCCGCCTGGACCGGCCGCGCCCAGCTGTCGGCCTGGCACCTCAACCCGTACGCCCTGGGCGCCTACTCGTACTGGCCGGTGGGCTATCTGCACCGGTACGCCGGTTACGAGGGCACGGCCCAGGGCAACGTCCACCTCGCCGGCGAGCACTGCTCCTACGACTTCCAGGGCTTCATGGAGGGCGGCGCGCGGGAGGGCGAGCGGGCGGCGCGGGAGGTGATCGCCGCCCTCGGCTGACCGTCCGGCCTCACACGGGCCGGATGTTGTGGTTGCGGCGGAAGACGTTGTCGGGGTCGTAGCGCCGCTTCACCTTCTCCAGCCGCAGCATGTTCCCGGCGCCCAGCCCCGCCCGGATCCGCTCCGGGCCCTCGTCGCCGATCAGGTTCAGGCAGCCGGCCCCGGTGCTCCACGGCTCCAGGGCGGCGCACGCGTCCCGTACCCAGCGGACCGCCCGCTCGTCGTCCGCCGGGTCCGTCCAGACCGCCCACGGGTGCGCGGCCCACGGGGCGTCCCGCCAGGCCACCGGATAGCCGGCCGGACCGGCGGCGACCGCACCGCCCTGCGGGAACAGCAGCTGGCGGGAGCGGGTCGCCGCCGGCAGGCCCTGACCGCCCGCGCAGAAGGCGGCGGCCGCCTCCTCGGGCAGGGCGGTCAGACACCGCGCCGACCCGTGGTGGCGCAGCCCGGGCGGGAGGTCGAGCAGGGACTGCGCCGCGGGGTACGGCACCTCGCCGGTCGGTCCCGCCTCGTGCGGCAGCGCGCGCAGCGGCCCGGCGAGGTCCCGCAGCCGGTCCGCGCGGCCGGCGTACGTCAGCACGGCCGCGCACCGCGGGCCGCCCGCCGGCGCGGACGGCCCGGCCAGGTACAGCACCGCGCCGCCCAGCTCGTCCGGTCCGGTGCGGAAGGTCTCCCGGAAGGCGCGGACCACCTCCGGCCCCAGCCCCGGCGGATACCGCAGCACGGCGAGGGAGAACTCCGGCAGCTCGCGCAGCCGCAGGGTGAGCGCGGTGACGACGCCGAAGTTGCCGCCCCCGCCGTGCAGCGCCCAGAACAGCTCGGGACGCTCGTCGGCGCTCGCGCGCACCCGCTCGGCGCCGGCGGTCACCAGCTCCACGCCGAGGAGGTTGTCGACCGCCGGTCCGCACAGGCGGTCCAGCCAGCCCGTGCCACCGCCGAGGACATGGCCGGCCACACCGGTGCCGCGGGCCCGCGCGCCGGTGGTCGCCAGCCCGTACGGCAGGGCCGCCCGGTCCAGGTCACGCGTCGTGGCCCCGCCCTCGACACGGGCCGCCCCGGCCACCGGGTCGACGGTCACCCGGCGCATCCGGCCCAGGTCCACCACCAGCGCGCCGTCGGCCGCCGCCGCACCGGCCGTGCCGTGGCCGCCGCCGCGCACCGCGATGCGCAGGTCCAGCTCCCGCCCGAAGCGGACGGCCCGCACCACGTCGGCCGTGCCCGCGCACCGGGCGATCACGGCCGGCCGCGGGTCGGCCCGCGCGTCGAAGAGCACGCGGGCCGCGTCGTAGCCGGGGTCCCACGGGGCGAACACCTCGCCCGCCAGATCCTCCCGGAGGGCGGCGAGCGCCGAGTGCGCCGTGGAGAAAGCCACGCTCTCAGCCTAGGCGTGCGCGCCGCGAAGGGCCGCGGGGAACCGTGCGACCGGCCACGACGCCCCCGCGGACGACCGGCGGCCGGTCACCCCCCGTAGGCGCCGGACGCGGTCAGCCGCAGGGCCGTGTCGATCAGCGGCACATGGCTGAACGCCTGCGGGAAGTTGCCCACCTGCCGCTTCAGCCGCGGGTCCCACTCCTCGGCGAGCAGCCCGAGGTCGTTGCGCAGGGCGAGGAGCTTCTCGAACAGCTTGCGGGCCTCGTCCACCCGGCCGATCATCGCGAGGTCGTCCGCCATCCAGAACGAGCAGGCCAGGAAGGCGCCCTCGTCACCGGGCAGGCCGTCGACGCCCGCGTCCGCGCCCTCCGTCGGGTAGCGCAGGATGAACCCGTCCGGGGTGGACAGCTCCCGCTGGATCGCCTCGATGGTGCCGATCACCCGCTTGTCGTCCGGCGGCAGGAAGCCCATCTGCGGGATCAGCAGCAGCGAGGCGTCCAGCTCCTTGGAGCCGTAGGACTGGGTGAAGGTGTTGCGCTCCTTGTCGTAGCCCTTCTCGCACACGTCCCGGTGGATGTCGTCGCGCAGTTCGCGCCAGCGCTCCAGCGGGCCGTCCGCGTCCCCGGACTCGATCAGCTTGATGGTGCGGTCCACCGCGACCCAGGCCATCACTTTGGAGTGCACGAAGTGCCGGCGCGGTCCGCGCACCTCCCAGATGCCCTCGTCCGGCTCCTGCCAGTGGTCCTCCAGGTAGCGGATCAGCTTCAGCTGGAGCAGGGAGGCGTAGTCGTTGCGGGCCAGACCGGTCATGTGGCCCAAATGCAGGGCCTCGGTGACCTCGCCGTACACGTCCAGCTGGAGCTGGTGCGCGGCGCCGTTGCCGACCCGGACCGGGGCGGACTTCTCGTAGCCCGGCAGCCAGTCCAGCTCGGCCTCGCCCAGCTCCCGCTCGCCCGCGATGCCGTACATGATCTGGAGGTTCTCCGGGTCGCCGGCGACCGCCCGCAGCAGCCACTCGCGCCAGGCGCGGGCCTCCTCGCGGTAGCCCGTGCGCAGCAGCGAGGACAGGGTGATCGCCGCGTCCCGCAGCCAGGTGTAGCGGTAGTCCCAGTTGCGCACGCCCCCGATGTCCTCGGGCAGGGAGGTCGTCGGGGCGGCGACGATGCCGCCGGTGGGGGCGTAGGTCAGCGCCTTCAGGGTGATCAGCGAGCGGATCACCGCCTCGCGGTACGGCCCGTGGTACGTACAGTGCTCGACCCACTCGCGCCAGAAGTCCTCCGTGGCCTCCAGCGACGCCTCCGGCTCCGGCAGTGGCGGCGGCTCCTTGTGCGAGGGCTGCCAGGAGATGGTGAAGGCGATGCGGTCGCCCGGGGCGACGGTGAAGTCGGCGTAGGTCGTCAGCGCCTTGCCGTAGGTCTCGGTCTCGGTGTCGAACCACACCGAGTCGGGGCCTGCGACGGCCACCGTGCGGCCCTCGTGCTTGTGCACCCACGGCACCACCCGGCCGTAGGAGAACCGCATCCGCAGGGCGGAGCGCATCGGCACCCGGCCGGTGACGCCCTCCACGATCCGGATCAGCTGCGGGGCACCGTCACGCGGGGGCATGAAATCGGTCACGCGTACGGTGCCGCGCGGGGTGTCCCACTCGGTCTCCAGGATCAGCGAGTCACCGCGGTAGCCGCGCCGGGCGGCCGTGGGCGGCTTGGCATCGGCCGCGTGCGCCGGGCCGAGCCGCCAGAAGCCGTGCTCCTCGGTGCCCAGCAGGCCGGCGAAGATGGCATGCGAGTCGAAGCGGGGCAGGCACAGCCAGTCCACCGTGCCGTCCCGGCAGACCAGTGCGGCGGTCTGCATGTCTCCGATGAGTGCGTAGTCTTCGATGCGCCCGGCCACGTGCAACTCCAGTCGAACGGCCACGTCACACCCCCGCGCAGGGGGCTGTCGCTAGTGCGGTCAAGGGTCGTTTTTGTGTGTCGTTGAGCGGTGAAGCAAAGCAGCCCGCCGAGCCCTGAGGCAACACGACAGTCCTTGCTCAACGAACTGCCGCGCTCTCGTTGTTCCGGATGGGTGCAGGCGGGGGTGTGCCGTTGTTACCGGCCGGGCTCGGCAGCTGAGTGTCCGAGCAGGATACGACGCATGCAGATGATCCGGGGGCCGCTCCGGACAACCTGCATGGGCCGAACGAGTGAGCGCCGGGTGATGACCGTGTGCCCGGACCGTTGCGGAAGTTGCATCCGTGACACCGGTGTACTCCCGCTGTGCCCGCACGGGCGCGGAGCGTGGCCGGAAGCCATCCCGCTCAGGCGCTGATACGCTGGTAGCCCGTGGACCGGTGGGAGAAAAACCCCCGAACCGCAGCGACGGCGCCTCCGGAACCCCCCGGAACGGCAGCCGCACCGCATCACCGCCAGCGACCACGGGAGCCCCCTCTTGGCCATGCCGCCCAAATCCACGACGACCAAGCACATCTTCGTCACCGGGGGTGTCGCCTCCTCGCTCGGCAAGGGTCTGACCGCCTCCAGCCTGGGCATGCTGCTCAAGGCCCGAGGCCTGCGTGTCGTGATGCAGAAGCTCGACCCGTACCTGAACGTCGACCCGGGCACGATGAACCCCTTCCAGCACGGTGAGGTGTTCGTCACCAACGACGGCGCCGAGACCGACCTGGACATCGGTCACTACGAGCGCTTCCTCGACCGCGACCTGGACGGCTCGGCCAACGTCACCACCGGCCAGGTGTACTCCACCGTGATCGCCAAGGAGCGGCGCGGCGAGTACCTGGGCGACACCGTGCAGGTCATCCCGCACATCACCAACGAGATCAAGCACCGCATCCGGCGCATGGCCACCGACGAGGTCGACGTGGTCATCACCGAGGTCGGCGGCACGGTCGGCGACATCGAGTCGCTGCCGTTCCTGGAGACCGTCCGCCAGGTCCGCCACGAGGTCGGCCGCGACAACGTCTTCGTGGTGCACATCTCGCTGCTGCCCTACATCGGCCCCTCCGGCGAGCTGAAGACCAAGCCCACCCAGCACTCGGTGGCCGCGCTGCGCAACATCGGCATCCAGCCCGACGCGATCGTGCTGCGCTGCGACCGGGAGGTCCCCACCGCGATCAAGCGGAAGATCTCCCTGATGTGCGACGTGGACGAGGCCGCCGTGGTGGCCTGCCCCGACGCCCGCTCGATCTACGACATCCCCAAGGTCGTGCACACCGAGGGCCTGGACGCCTACGTCGTGCGCAAGCTCGACCTGCCGTTCCGCGACGTCGACTGGACGACCTGGGACGACCTGCTCGACCGCGTCCACAACCCCGACCACGAGATCACCCTCGCCCTGGTCGGCAAGTACATCGACCTGCCCGACGCCTATCTGTCGGTCACCGAGGCGCTGCGCGCGGGCGGCTTCGCCAACCGCGCCCGGGTGAAGATCAAGTGGGTCACCTCGGACGACTGCAAGACCCCGGCCGGCGCCAAGGCCCAGCTCGCGGGCGTGGACGGCATCTGCATCCCCGGCGGCTTCGGCGACCGCGGTGTGCTGGGCAAGGTCGGCGCGATCCGCTACGCCCGGGAGAACAGGATCCCGCTGCTCGGCCTGTGCCTGGGCCTGCAGTGCATCGTGATCGAGGCCGCCCGCAACCTGGCCGGCATCCCCGACGCCAACTCCACCGAGTTCGACCCGGCCACCGCCCACCCGGTGATCTCCACGATGGCCGAGCAGATGGACATCGTCGCCGGCGAGGGCGACATGGGCGGCACGATGCGGCTCGGCATGTACCCGGCCAAGCTCGCCGAAGGCTCCATCGTGCGCGAGGTCTACGACGGCAAGGAGTACGTCGAGGAGCGCCACCGCCACCGCTACGAGGTCAACAACGCCTACCGCGCGGAACTGGAGAAGAAGGCCGGCATCCTCTTCTCCGGCACCTCCCCCGACGGCAAGCTCGTGGAGTACGTGGAGTACCCCCGGGACGTGCACCCCTACCTGGTCGCCACCCAGGCCCACCCGGAGCTGCGCTCCCGGCCGACCCGGCCGCACCCGCTGTTCGCCGGCCTGGTGAAGGCGGCCGTCGAGCGGAAGAACTCCAAGTAACACGCCGGTTGTACGGTGGCCGGGGTGCGTACCTTCGAAGGAGGTGGGCACCCCGGTTCCACTGTGCGTACGGAAGGACAGGGCATGACGATCAAGGACACCCGCGAGGAGTGGGAGATCCGGGCCACGGAGACCCCCTTCACGGGCAACAAGACCTCCGTCCGCACGGACGACGTGGTCATGCCCGACGGCTCGGTGGTCCGCCGGGACTACCAGGTCCATCCCGGCTCGGTCGCCGTCCTCGCCCTGGACGAGGAGGACCGGGTCCTGCTGATCAACCAGTACCGCCACCCGGTGCGGCACAAGCTGTGGGAGATCCCGGCCGGCCTGCTGGACGTGCCCGGCGAGAACCCGCTGCACGCCGCACAGCGGGAGCTGTACGAGGAGGCGCACGTCAAGGCCGAGGACTGGCGGGTGCTGACCGACGTCTACACCACCCCCGGCGGCTGCGACGAGGCCGTGCGGATCTTCCTCGCCCGCGAGCTGTCCGAGGCCGAGGGGGAGCGCTTCGCGGCGGAGCACGAGGAGACCGACATGGAGCACGCGCGCGTGCCGGTCGCGGAACTCGTGCGCCGGATCCTGGCCGGGGACGTGCACAACAACTGCCTCGTGGTCGGTGTGCTCTCCCTGGTCGCCGCCCGCGGCGGGGACGGGCTGGACGCGCTGCGCCCGGCCGACGCGCCCTGGCCCGCGCGCCCCTTCGAGAGCTGACCGGACCCGTCCGGCCCACTGGTGTGACCATCGCCTGATCCGATCGGGCGATGCGTTCGCCGCGCTCCTCCGGGTACGTCGCAGAGCGTGAACTAGGCTCTGCAAACGCCCGTACCGGAAGACACCGGCGGGCTTGCGCGTGCGGTGGGACGGGAGTGTGGCCCGTGACGGATCAGGCGGTGGACCCAGACGGTGCGGAGCTGTCCGCGCCCCCGGCCCCGAAGGACCGTTTCCTGGGCCGGGTACGGGAGTTGAAGGAACTGCGCGCCGACATCGAGCGGGCCGGCCTGGACACCCTCTCGGGCCGCAAGGCGCCCCGCGCGCGCGTCCTGCTCATCGCCGGCCGCCCCGGCTCCGGCCGCACCAGCCTCGCCGAGGAACTCGTCCGCCGGGTCGCCGGCCGTTACCCCGGCGGGGTGCTGCGGACCCGGCTCAGCGAGCCCGACGGCACCCCGGTGCCCGTCGAGCGGGCGGCCCGAGCCCTGCTGGACGCGCTGGAGCTGCCCGCCCCCGCCGGGGCCGCCGAGGACGACCTCGCCGCCGCCGTGCGGGCGGCCCTGGCCGGCCGGCGGGCGGTGCTGCTGCTGGACGACGCGGCCGGCGCCGACCAGGTCGACGCGCTGCTCCCCGAGGCCCCGGACTGCCTGGTCGTCGCCGTCTCCCGGGGCCCGCTCACCGGCATCGCCGACGTCCGCCCCTGCACGCTCGGCGGCCTCGACACCAAGTCCGCGGTGGACCTGCTCACCGGCTACGCCGGCGCCGTCCGCGTCACCGTCGACCCGCGCGCCGCGGAGAGCCTGGTGGAGGCCTGCCAGGGCCACCCGGGCGCGCTGGTGCTGGCCGGCGGCTGGCTCGCCGCCCGCCCCAAGACGGCCGTCTCCGACCTGGCCAAGCGGCTGCACGCGGCCGGCGAGGACGGCGCGGAAGGTGCCGAGCCGACCCCGCTGTCCCGCGTCTTCCGGCTCGTCTACGACCAGCTGCCCGGGCCGGCCGCCCGGCTGCTGCGGCTGCTCAGCCTCGCCCCGGCCGGGCTCGCCGACCCGCACACCGCCTCCGCCCTGGCCGGCTGCTCGGTCGACGCCGCCCGCACCACCCTGGACGACCTCGCCGTCCTCGGCCTGCTGCGCGCGGTGGACTCCCCGCTGCCCCAGTACGAGGTCCCCGGCCGGCTGCACCCGCTGCTGCGCGCCCTGGCCGAGGCCCAGGAGCGGCCCGCCGAGCTCCAGCTGGCCCGGGCCCGGATGCTGGAGCGGACGGTACGGCTGCTCCAGTCCTGCCGGGCGATCACCGAGACGGACAGCCCGCAGGCCCGGGAGAAGCTGAACGCGATGCCGCCCGCGCTGCGCTTCCCGAACCCGCGGGCCGCCGCCGACTGGCTGCGCATCCGGCGGCCCGCGCTGCTGGCCTCGGCGCGCCTCGCGGTGGCCGACGGCGAGCTGGACACCCTCGCCCGCCGGCTGATGTCCCAGCTGGTGCGGGCCATGGCGGCGCACGTCGGCACCCAGGCCGCCGCCCCCGACCTGTACGGCGTGCACGGCCTCGTGCTGGACGTCGCCGAGCGGCGCGGGCTGCCCCGGGAGAAGGCCGCGGCCCTGCTGAACCTGGGCGATCTGGACGCGCAGACCGGCCGCACCCGGGAGGCGCTGGCCCGCTACCGGGCCGCGCTGGACGCCGGACGCGAGGCGAACGACCCGTACGCGACCGGCCGCGCGATGGAATCCGTAGGCGGCGCCCACCAGGAGCTGGGCGATCACGACCGGGCCGCCGACTGGTTCGGCCGGGCGCTGGCCGAGCGGCTGGCCCGCGGCGAGGTCCCGGAGGCCGCCCGACTGTACGGCAGGATCGCCACCGCCCACACCTACGCCGGCCGCTACGGCGAGGCGCTCAGGAACTGGCGGGCCGCCCTGGCCGGCTACCGCAGGAGCGGCGATGTCGCCGCCAGCGCGCGGGCGTTGAGCGAGATCGCCCGGGTGCAGGAGTACGCGGGACGGCCCGAGGAATCGCTGCGCACCTGCCAGGAGGCGGTGGAGTGGGCCCGGCGGGCGAAGGACGCCCGGCTCCAGGCCGCAGTGCAGCTGCGGCTGGCCGACACCCTGGACCGCCTCGGCGACCCGGCGGCGGCCCGGCTGCACCGGGCGGCGGCGGAGCGCATGCTGGCCGAGGAGCGGTCCGAGGACGACGCAAGGCCGGAACACGACGCTAACGCCTGCGAAATCCGCACCGCATCCAGCGAAGATTGATGCAATGAAAGGCTAGACAGCCAGAACACCTTCATTAGACTGGCTCTGCCGCACTCTCCCGCGGCGTCTCCCGGTATGCCCCCGCATGTCTGGGTACGTCTTTATTGCACCCCCATACCCTCTGAGCCAAGGACCGTGATCGACGTGAAGGTCGGCATCCCCCGCGAGGTCAAGAACAACGAGTTCCGGGTGGCCATCACCCCCGCCGGTGTGCACGAGCTGGTGCGCAACGGCCACCAGGTCGTCATCGAGCGGGGCGCCGGCCTCGGCTCCTCGATCACGGACGAGGAGTACGTCTCCGCCGGTGCGGCCGTCCTGGACACCGCGGACGAGGTCTGGGCCGCTGCCGACCTGCTGCTGAAGGTCAAGGAGCCCATCGCGGAGGAGTACCACCGCCTCCGCAAGGACCAGACCCTCTTCACCTACCTGCACCTGGCCGCGTCCAAGGAGTGCACCGACGCGCTGCTGGCCTCCGGCACCACGGCCATCGCCTACGAGACCGTCGAGCTGCCGAACCGCGCGCTGCCGCTGCTCGCCCCGATGTCCGAGGTCGCGGGCCGGCTGGCCCCGCAGGTCGGCGCCTACCACCTGATGCGCGCGGCCGGCGGCCGCGGCGTGCTGCCGGGCGGCGTCCCGGGTGTGACCCCGGCGAAGGCCGTCGTCATCGGCGGCGGCGTCTCCGGCTGGAACGCGGCGCAGATCGCCATCGGCATGGGCTTCGACGTGACCCTGCTCGACCGCGACATCAACAAGCTGCGCGAGGCCGACAAGATCTTCGGTACGAAGGTCAAGGCCGTCATGTCCAACGCCTTCGAGCTGGAGAAGGCCGTCCTCGACGCCGATCTGGTCATCGGCGCGGTCCTCATCCCGGGTGCCAAGGCCCCGAAGCTGGTCACCAACGAGATGGTGTCCCGGATGAAGCCGGGAAGTGTCCTTGTCGACATCGCGATCGACCAGGGCGGCTGCTTCGAGGACTCCCGTCCCACCACGCACGCCGAGCCGACCTTCAAGGTGCACAACTCGGTCTTCTACTGCGTCGCCAACATGCCGGGCGGTGTGCCCAACACCTCCACCAACGCGCTCACCAACGCGACGCTGCCGTACATCGTCTCGCTCGCCAACAACGGCTGGGTGGAGGCGCTGCGCCGCGACGCCGCGCTCGCCAAGGGTCTCAACACCCATGACGGCAAGGTCGTTTACAAGGAGGTCGCCGAGGCGCACGGCCTGCCCCACGTCGAGCTGGACTCGCTGCTCGGCTGACCTGCGCGAGCAGGTCGCGACCGGGTGAGCCGTCAAGTCACCACCCGCCAAAAGGCGATTCGTCAACACGACTCGTCAATCACACACACCCGGCCGGACCTTGCCCGACAAGGTCCGGCCGGGTGTGTGTATGGTCACTTTGCGGCTCTCGGTCAACTCGCCTCGAACGTAACGCTTCGACCGATTCGTACACCCGGGAAACCTGCTGTGCGACGGCCGTACGCCCTTGACAGCGACATGTTTCATTGCCGACACATCCTGCCGGGTCCGGCGGATTGTGTTGCTGCGGACCGCCGACACGCCATAGAGTCGCCAACCGTCGGCATGGTGCCACGCTGACCTTGTCTAGAAGTTTCCTGGTCACCAAGGAGGTAAGACGACTTGTGAATGAGTCGACATTTTCTCCCGGGGGTGGTCAACCAGGAATGCCGGTCCGGGGCCAGGGCCCCGCGGGATTCGAGGCTGTCGGCTCCGTAGCTGTGCGCACCTTCGCAGCCCACCAGAGTTCCGGTCCGCACACGACCGGGACAGCACACCAGAGCATGGATGGCCATCACGTGAACGCCATGGCCGGCGACGGAAGTGGCGCGCCCCACAACCACTTCGCCGACTACGACGAACTGCCCGAGGGGCACTTCTACGACCCCGACGCCGAGTACGAGCCGGATCCGGAGTACGCGGCCACGCTCGCGCCCGACGCGGCCCGTCAGCGCCGTGAGCGCATCGGCCCGACCGGACGCCCGCTGCCCTACTTCCCGATCCCGGGCCCGCTGACCGACCACGGCCCCGCGAAGATCATCGCGATGTGCAACCAGAAGGGCGGCGTCGGCAAGACGACGTCGACCATCAACCTGGGCGCCGCGCTCGCGGAGTACGGCCGGCGCGTGCTGCTCGTGGACTTCGACCCGCAGGGCGCGCTGTCGGTGGGGCTCGGGGTCAACCCCATGGAGCTGGACCTCACCGTCTACAACCTGCTCATGGAGCGGGGCATGTCCGCGGACGAGGTCCTGCTGAAGACCGCGGTCCCCAACATGGACCTGCTGCCCTCCAACATCGACCTGTCGGCCGCCGAGGTCCAGCTGGTCTCCGAGGTCGCGCGCGAGTCCACGCTCCAGCGGGCCCTGAAGCCGCTGCTGCCCGACTACGACTACATCGTGATCGACTGTCAGCCCTCGCTCGGCCTGCTCACCGTCAACGCCCTGACGGCCGCGCACAAGGTCATCGTGCCGCTGGAGTGCGAGTTCTTCGCGCTGCGCGGTGTGGCCCTGCTGACCGAGACCATCGAGAAGGTCCAGGAGCGGCTCAACCCCGAGCTGGAGCTCGACGGCATCCTCGCCACGATGTACGACTCGCGCACCGTGCACAGCCGCGAGGTGCTGGCCCGCGTGGTCGAGGCCTTCGACGACCACGTCTACCACACGGTCATCGGCCGCACGGTCCGCTTCCCGGAGACCACGGTCGCCGGTGAGCCGATCACCACGTACGCCTCCAACTCCGTCGGTGCCGCCGCCTACCGCCAGCTCGCCAGGGAGGTGCTCGCCCGGTGTCACGCCGAGTGAGTCTGCCGGGGGCCGACGAACTCTTCCGCACCACAGGGGGGACGGCGCTCCAGCCGTCCACTCCCCGGCGCGCGGCGGGCGGCGAGGCCCGGGTGCCGGCTCCCGCCGGGGAGAGCGACGAGACGGCCGCCGGGGAGGACGTACCGCCGTCGGTACCCGTCCGCGACGGTGACGGCGAGGGCGCGGAGCACGTGGCGGCGGACGCCGAGCCCGCCGGGACCGGCGAGTCCCGCAGCCGCCCGGTGCGCCGCCAGGCGGCGCAGGAGACACCGGCCGCCGCGCAGCCGCAGCCGCGCAAGCGCGGGCGGACGGCGACCCGGCGGCCCAGCGGGCGCGAACGGCACGACGAGAAGATCACCGTCTACGTCTCGGCCGAGGAACTGATGGACCTGGAGCACGCCCGGCTGGTGCTCCGCGGCGAGCACGGGCTCGCCGTGGACCGCGGCCGGATCGTCCGCGAGGCGGTGGCCGTGGTCCTGGCCGACCTGGAGTCCCGCGGGGACGCGAGCATCCTCGTACGCCGGCTGCGCGGGCGGTAGCGATAGCCTGCGGGGGCCATGACCTCGAACGACACCCCCGCCCCCGGCGCACCGGCCGGCCGTCGGCGTGCGCTGGGGCGGGGTCCGGGCGCGGACCGGGCCGAGCCGGCCGCCGTACCCGCCGAGGCCCCCGGAGCGGAGCCGCCCGAGCCCGGCCCTGCCGCGCCGGAGCCCGGGCCGGCTGAGTCCGGGTCCGCTGCCGACGGTGTCTTCACGGTCCGCCTCGCCAACTTCGAGGGCCCCTTCGACCTGCTGCTCCAGCTGATCTCCAAGCACAAGCTGGACGTCACCGAGGTCGCCCTGTCCAAGGTCACCGACGAGTTCATGGCGCACATCCGGGCCATGGGACCGGACTGGGACCTGGACCGGACCACGGAGTTCCTCGTCGTCGCGGCCACCCTGCTCGACCTCAAGGCCGCCCGGCTGCTGCCCGCCGCCGAAGTGGAGGACGAGGCCGACCTCGCCCTGCTGGAGGCCCGGGACCTGCTGTTCGCGCGGCTGCTCCAGTACCGCGCCTACAAGCAGATCGCCGGCATCCTCGACCAGCGGCTCGGCGAGGAGGCCCGGCGGCACCCCCGTACCGTCGGCCTGGAGCCCGGGCACGCCGAGCTGCTGCCCGAGGTCGTCATCAGCATCGGCCCCGAGGGCTTCGCCCGGCTGGCGGTCAAGGCGATGCAGCCCAGGCCCAGGCCGCAGGTCTACGTCGACCACATCCACGCCCCGCTGGTCAGCGTGCGGGAACAGGCACGGCTCGTGGTCGCGCGCCTCAGGGAACTCGGCGAGGCGAGCTTCCGGGCACTGGTCGAGGACACCGACGACACCCTCACCGTCGTGGCACGGTTCCTGGCGCTGCTGGAGCTGTACCGGGAGAAGGCCGTCGCGCTGGAGCAGGAGACCGCCCTCGGTGAGCTGCTGGTGCGCTGGACCGGCGGGGACGGGGACGGGACGCCGCTGGTCACGGACGAGTTCGACCGGCCCCCCGAGCGGCCCGAGGAGGAGAGGAAGACATGAGCGCGCCCGCCGATCTCGATCTCAAGCCCGCCCTGGAGGCGATGCTCATGGTCGTGGACGAACCCGCGACCGAGGAGCACCTGGCGCGGCTCCTGGAGCGGCCCCGGCGGCAGATCGCGGACGCGCTGCGCGAGCTGGCCGACGAGTACACCGCGCAGGGCCGCGGCTTCGAGCTGCGGTTCGTCGCGGGCGGCTGGCGCTTCTACACCCGCGCCGCCTACGCGCCCGCCGTCGAGCGGCTGGTCCTGGACGGCCAGACCGCCCGCCTCACCCAGGCGGCGCTGGAGACGCTGGCCGTCGTCGCCTACCGCCAGCCGGTCAGCCGCAGCCGGGTCTCCGCGGTGCGCGGGGTGAACTGCGACGGCGTGATGCGCACCCTGCTCCAGCGCGGTCTGGTCGAGGAGGCGGGCACGGAACCCGAAACAGGTGCGATCCTGTACAGGACGACGAACTACTTCCTGGAGCGGATGGGCCTGCGCGGCCTGGACGAGCTACCGGAGCTCGCGCCCTTCCTCCCCGAGGCGGAGGCGATCGAGGCCGAGACCCAGGAGGGAGTCCCGTCGTTCGACCCGGACGCGCCCGACGCGCCCGGCGGTCAGGACGCAGACGACTAAGACGGAAACCTTGATGCGAAGCAGCGGCAGCGGCAAGAGCGGCGGGCGCGGTAACTACCGCGGTGCCGGCAACGACAGGGACCAGAAGCAGGGGCAGGGCCGGCCCCGCAAGCCCCGCCCCGAGGAGCGCCGCTACGACGTGGGCCCCGGGGCCACCAAGGACGGTCCCAAGGCAGGTCGTGGCGGTGCCGCGCGCGGCGGCGCCAAGGGCGGTCCGAAGCGGCCCCAGCAGGGCAGCCGCACGGCCCCGGCGCGCTCGCGCGAGTACGAGACGCGGGTCGAGGAGCGCAACCGGGAGCGGTACGCGGGCAAGAAGGACATCAAGCTGCCCAAGACCTTCCCGGGCGCCGAGCAGGAGGGCGAGCGGCTGCAGAAGGTCCTCGCGCGCGCCGGCTACGGCTCCCGGCGGGCCTGCGAGGAGCTGATCGACCAGGCCAGGGTCGAGGTGAACGGCGAGATCGTCACCGAGCAGGGCAAGCGGGTCGACCCGGAGAAGGACGAGGTCAAGGTCGACGGCCTGACCGTGGCGACCCAGTCGTACCAGTTCTTCTCGCTGAACAAGCCCGCCGGCGTGGTCTCCACCATGGAGGACCCCGAGGGCCGGCAGTGCCTCGGCGACTACGTCACCAACCGCGAGACCCGACTCTTCCACGTCGGCCGGCTGGACACCGAGACCGAGGGCGTCATCCTGCTCACCAACCACGGCGAGCTGGCCCACCGTCTCACCCACCCGCGCTACGGCGTGAAGAAGACCTACCTCGCGGCCATCGTCGGCCCGATCCCGCGTGACCTGGGCAAGCGGCTGAAGGACGGCATCCAGCTCGAGGACGGCTACGCCCGCGCGGACCACTTCCGGGTGGTCGAGCAGACCGGCAAGAACTACCTGGTCGAGGTGACCCTGCACGAGGGCCGCAAGCACATCGTGCGCCGCATGCTCGCGGAGGCCGGCTTCCCGGTCGAGCGGCTGGTGCGCACCGCCTTCGGCCCGATCACCCTCGGCGACCAGAAGTCGGGCTGGCTGCGCCGCCTGTCGAACACCGAGGTCGGCATGCTGATGAAGGAAGTCGATCTCTAAAGCGCCTTGCCATGATCACCGTCCCCCTTTATTGTCATGATGACGATAAAGGGGGACGGTGCATATGCCCAAGCAGCCGGCGACCGGAGCGCTTCTCGGACTCGCCCTCGGGGACGCCCTCGGCTACCCGACCGAGTTCAAGACCGTGCCGCTGATCGAGTCGACGTTCGGGCCGTGGCGCGAACGGGACCTGCCGCGGCCCGCGCTCGTCTCCGACGACACCCAGATGACCCTCGCCGTCGGCCGCGCCCTGCACGCCGCGCTGGACCTCGGCGAGCTGACGCCGAAGGGGCTGGAGGAGCCCCTGCGCACGGAGTTCACGGACTGGTACCGGTCGCCGGAGAACAACCGCGCCCCCGGCAACACCTGCCTCAGGGCCTGCGAGCTGCTCCAGGCGGAGGGCCGCGCCTGGCAGGACGCGAGCCAGCTCGGCTCCAAGGGCTGCGGTGCCAACATGCGGGTCGCCCCGATCGGCCTCGCCCCCCGCCTGAGCGAGGAACAGCGCGCCGGCGCCGCCCAGTTGCAGGCCGCGCTCACCCACGGCCACCCCACCGCGCTGGCCGCCTCCGACCTCACCGCCCACGCCGTCCACCTGCTCGCCCGGGGCGCCGACCCCGCCGGACTCGTCGGACGGCTGCGCTCCTACGCCCTGGAGCACCGCACGCACTACGACCACGGCTGGCTCGGCGACCTGTGGACCCGCTCCCAGGACCCCGGCCCCGAGCACTTCATCGCGCGCGGCTGGGACGAGTGCCTGGAGATCCTCGGCCGGCTCCAGGCGGCCGTGCGGACCGTCTCCCCGGAGACCGACCCGTGCCTGGCCACCGGCGAGGGCTGGATCGCCGAGGAGGCCCTCGCCACCGGGCTGCTGTGCTTCCTGCTCTTCCCCGACGAGCCCGTCACCGCCCTGCGCCGGGCCGCCTGCACCGCCGGCGACTCCGACTCCGTCGCCTGCCTCACCGGCGCCTTCGCGGGCGCCTGGCTGGGGGCGGACGCCTGGCCCGCCGACTGGGCCGAGCGGATCGAGTACCGACGCGACCTGTCGGCCCTGGGCACGCTCTGGGACGCTTAGGCCCATGCTCGACGATCTCGACATAGACCTGGCTCCGGTGATCGCGGAACAGCCCGACCCGCTGCTGTTCGCCACCGTCTCCGGAGCCCACCTGTACGGCTTCCCCTCGCGGGACTCCGACGTGGACCTGCGGGGCGCCCATCTGCTCCCCGCCGCGGACCTCGTCGGCCTGCGCGAGCCGGAGGAGACCCGCTCGCGGGCCTGGGTCCGCTACGGCGTCGAGCTGGACCTCGTCACCCACGACCTGCGCAAGTTCGCCCGCCTGATGCTGCGCCGCAACGGCTATGTGCTGGAGCAGCTGCTCTCCCCGCTGGTCGTGCACACCTCGGAGGCCCACCGGGAGCTGACCGCGCTCGTCCCCGTCGTCCTCACCAGCCACCACGCCCACCACTACCGCGGGTTCGCCGCGACCCAGTGGCGGCTGTTCGAGAAGACCGGCGAACTCAAGCCGCTGCTCTACACGTTCCGGGTGCTGCTCACCGGCATCCACCTCATGCGTGCCGGCGAGGTCCAGGCGCATCTGCCCACGCTGCTCGCGCAGGCGGGCGGGCCCGGCTATCTGCCCGAGCTGATCGCCGCCAAGCGGGAGCGGGAGAAGGCCCGCGCCGACATCGACCGGGAACGCGTGGCGAGGGACGTGGAGCGGCTGCACTCCGCGCTGGACGAGGCGCAGGCCGATTCACCCCTGCCCGACACCGCCACCGCCCACGACGCCCTCCATGACTTCGTGGTCCGCCTCCGCCTGGAGGGCTGAGCGGAAACCGAACTCCCCAGAAAATTCACACCAGTCGTACAACCTTTCACATCCGTCCCGGGTCAGATCAGCGGAGTCACCCGACTCTCTGAATTCGATCGTGGGGAAACACATGCGCATCCGTGCCTCTGTCGCCGTCGTGGGCGGCGCTCTGGCCCTGTCCGCCCTCGCCGTACCGGCCGCGCAGGCCGACGGCAGCCAGGGCGACACCAAGATCACCAAGGTGGTCGTGGACGGCGACAACAAGGTGCAGATCGGCACCTCCAGCGCGGTGACCGTCAAGATCAGCGTCACCGCGACGGACAACTCGGGCATCAAGGGCGCCGACGAGTTCGACATCTACGGTCCGGACAACGGCTACGCGTCGACCACCAAGCCCACCTGCACCAAGGTCAACGCCACCACCTCCACCTGCACCGCCTCGGTGAAGATCGACCCGAAGACGGACTACCTCACCAACAAGAGCGCCGGCACCTGGTACGTGGACGCGTGGATCGACGCCAACGACGACGACTACATCTGGAAGGAGAAGGCCGGCTCCTTCTCCTTCCGGCGCGCCGCCAAGCTCACCGCCAACGCCACCCCGGAGCCGGTGAAGAAGGGCAACACGATCACCGTCACCGGTGCCCTCACCCGCGCCAACTGGGAGTCGCTGAAGTACGGCGGCTACGGCGCGCAGTCCGTGAAGCTCCAGTACAGCAAGAAGAGCACCACCGGTTACACCACGGTCAAGACCATCAAGGCCGACGCCAAGGGCAACCTGAAGACGACGGTCAAGGCCACGGCCGACGGTTACTACCGCTTCTCCTACGCGGGCAGCTCCACCACCGGCGCGGTCAACTCCGCGGCCGACTTCATCGACGTGAAGTAAGCCCCGCACCCCCGGCCGGCCGGGCCGCGCGACGCACCGTCGCGCACCCCCGGCCGGCCCGTTCTCCTCGGGCTCCACCTGCCGGTGGCCGTCAGGAGCCGAGCGGGAGCGGGCCGTCGTCCGCGGTGTTCCGCACGGTCCGGTGGTCCGGTTCCGCCTGGAGGGCCGAGGCGCGGCGCACCCGGTACAGGAAGGCCGCGACGCGTGCGTGGTCCGGCTCGGGCGGGAGCGGGCTGCCGGGCAGGGCCTCCTCCGTCTCGGCCGCCAGCCGGACCATCCACGCCTCCACCCGCGCCCACGGCACCTCGCCCCGCTTGACCGCCAGCAGGGGCTCGCGCAGTTCGCCCACGTCCAGTCGCAGCCCGCCGGTGCGCAGCAGGTCCCGGGCGGCCGCCAGCAGGCGCAGCAGATGCATCGCGTGCTTCCAGCGCGGGGCGCCCGTGGTGCGCACATCGGCGTCCAGGCGCTTGCGCTGGCCGAGGGCGTACCGGGTGAAGGTGTCGTAGGCCCGCCGGGACAGGAAGGCGCCGCGCAGGGACAGCAGCTCGCGGCCGGTGTCGTCCGCGTGCTCCACCAGCGGGGAGTGCAGACACTCCAGGATGTTCGGGTTGCCGCGCAGCGCCAGCTCGCAGAACCGCTCCAGCTCCCAGGAGAAGCGCTCCTCGCCCGGCCCCTCCACATGCGTCGGCGGCTTCTCGAACCGCCAGAACAGCGGGGTCGGGGCGAGGAACACGCCGCGCCGGTCGGTGTCGGAGCCCTCCGTCGCCAGCCCGAAGGCGCGGGAGCCCATGACACAGGCGTAGACGGTGTGGTCGCGTACCAGGTCCTGCGGCTGCATCCCCGGAGCGTACGCGCACGCCTCAGGCCAGGTAGACGGAATTTCCCCGCACCGTGACCGGCTCCTCGGCCAGCGGCCGGTTCGCCGGGCCGTCGGCCACCGAGCCGTCGGCGATGCGGAACCGGCTGCCGTGACACGGGCACAGGATGGTGCCGTCCGTCACCTGGCTGACCGTGCAGCCCTGGTGGGTGCAGACCGCCGAGAACGCCTTGAAACGGCCCTTCTCCGGCTGGGTGACCACGATCTTCCGGTCCGCGAACACCTTGCCGCCGCCCTCGGGGATGTCGCCGGTCCGGGCCAGTGCCTCCCCGGCCGGGACCGCCTCCCGGGCGGCGGGGGACGTCTCCCCGGCGCCGCCCTCGGCCTCGGGGGAGGGCGCCGCCGGTGCCGTGGGCGGCAGCGGGGCCGTGGAGCCGCCGTTCCCGTCGCCGCCGCACCCCGCGCAGCCCAGGGCGAGCGCGCCGGCGCCCGTGGCGAGAACTGTGCGCCGTGTCGCTGGCTGGGGCATGTCAGACCTCCGTACAGACGTACCTATCGGTGGATACCGGACGTTCCGTATCGTCTCAGCGCGCGGGCGACGCACGTCCGTACCGCGCGGGCTGACTACGCTGGACGGACCAAGAACGAAACACGCACGTCAGCGAGGAGCAGCGCCGTGGCGGTACGAGCGGTCCGGGGAGCCGTCCAACTGGAGCGGGACGACGCCGGTCACATGGCGGAGCAGGTCGGCGCGCTGCTCACCGCGGTCCTCGAACGGAACGGGCTGAGCGCCGACGACCTGATCAGCATCTGGTTCACCGCCACCCCCGACCTGCACAGCGACTTCCCGGCCGTCGCCGCCCGCCGGCTCGGCATCGTCGACGTCCCCCTCATCTGCGCCCAGGAACTCGACATCGCCGGCGCCATGCCCCGGGTCGTCCGCATCCTCGCCCACATCGAGTCGGACAAGCCCCGTGCCGACATCGCCCACGTCTACCTCGGCGCCGCCGCGGCCCTGCGCAAGGACATCGCCCAGTGAGAACCGCACTCGTCATCGGAACCGGTCTGATCGGCACCTCGGCCGCCCTGGCCCTGGCCCGGCGCGGAGTCGTCGTCCACCTCGCCGACCACGACCCCGGCCAGGCCCGCACGGCCGCCGCGCTCGGCGCCGGCACCGACGAGGCGCCCGACGGCCCGGTCGACCTGGCCGTCGTCGCCGCCCCGCCCGCCCACGTCGCCAAGGTGCTCGCCGACGCGATGCGCCGCGGCCTGGCCCGCGGTTACCTGGACGTCGCCAGCGTCAAGGGCGGCCCGCGCCGCGAACTGGAGGCGCTCGGCCTGGACCTCACGCCGTACCTCGGCACCCACCCGATGTCCGGCCGGGAGAAGTCCGGCCCGCTGGCCGCCACCGCCGACCTCTTCGAGGGACGCCCCTGGGTGCTCACCCCGACCCGGGACACCGACACCGAGGTGCTGAACCTCGCCCTGGAACTGGTCTCGCACTGCCGGGCCGTCCCGGTCGTCATGGACGCCGACGCCCACGACCGCGCCGTCGCCCTCGTCTCGCACATGCCCCACCTGGTGTCCAGCATGGTCGCCGCGCGCCTGGAGCACGCCGAGGAGTCCGCCGTACGGCTGTGCGGGCAGGGCATCCGGGACGTGACCCGGATCGCCGCCTCCGACCCGCGCATGTGGATCGACATCCTGTCCGCGAACCCGGGGCCGGTCGCCGACCTGCTCTCCGACGTCGCCGCCGACCTGACCGAGACGGTCCGGGCGCTGCGCGACCTGGAGTCCGCCGACGAGGTCAGGCGCACCGAGGGCAGCGCGGGCATCGAGGACCTGCTGCGCCGCGGGAACGCCGGCCAGGTGCGGGTACCCGGCAAACACGGGTCCGCGCCGCGGGCCTACGAGACCGTGGTCGTGCTCATCGACGACCAGCCCGGCCAGCTCGCCCGGATCTTCGCGGACGCAGGCCGGGCCGGCGTCAACATCGAGGACGTCCGCATCGAGCACGCCACCGGACAGCAGGCCGGCCTGGTGCAGCTCATGGTCGAGCCGAAGGCCCAGGCGGCGCTGAGGGAGGCGCTGCTGGAGCGGGGCTGGGCGCTGCGCCAGTAGCGCCGGCGCCCCGGGGCCCGCCCGGCTCCGCCCCCCGCGGCCCGCGTACGCTCGTCCGGCCCGGGCCCTGCGGCCCGCGTACGCTCGTCCGGCCCGGGCCCTGCGGCCCGCGTACGTCCGGACGAGTGACCCGCACCCAGTAACCTTGTGCGGGGCGCTCTCGCTCCCCGCACCCCGCCCGCACCGCACCAGGAAGGTGTCCCCCCGTGGAAAACGGCGCCGCCCCGACCGCCAGGCCCGTGATCGTCGCGATCGACGGTCCCTCCGGCACGGGCAAGTCGAGCACGTCGAAGGCCGTCGCCGCGCAGCTCGGCCTCAGCTACCTGGACACCGGCGCCCAGTACCGGGCGATCACCTGGTGGATGGTGACCAACGGCATCGACCTGGAGGACCCGACCGCCATCGCCGCCGTGGCCGGCAAGCCGGAGATCGTCTCCGGCACCGACCCGGCCGCCCCGGCCATCACGGTCGACGGCGTGGACGTCTCCGGCCCGATCCGCACCCAGGAGGTCACCTCCAAGGTCAGCGCGGTGAGCGCGGTGCCCGAGGTGCGCACCCGGATCACCGAGCTGCAGCGCTCGCTGGCCGCCGCCGCGGAGCACGGCATCGTCGTCGAGGGCCGGGACATCGGCACGACCGTCCTCCCCGACGCCGACCTGAAGATCTTCCTCACCGCCTCCCCGGAGGCCCGGGCGGCCCGCCGCAGCGGCGAGCTGAAGGGCGCCGACGTGCACGCCACCCGCGAGGCCCTGATCAAGCGGGACGCGGCCGACTCCAGCCGCAAGACCTCGCCGCTCGCCAAGGCCGACGACGCCGTCGAGGTGGACACCACCGAGCTGACCCTCGCCCAGGTCATCGAGTGCGTCGTCACTCTGGTCGAGGAGAAGCGGGCCGGGAAGTGACCGCTGCGCCGGTGCCCTCGGAGCGGGGGGCGGAGGTCGGCCGCCGCATCGGCGTCGGGCTGATGTACGGCCTGTGGCGGCCGCGGGTGCTCGGCGCCTGGCGGGTGCCGGCCACCGGCCCGGTGATCCTCGCGGTGAACCACTCCCACAACATCGACGGACCGATGGTGATGGGCGTGGCGCCCCGCCCCACGCACTTCCTGATCAAGAAGGAGGCCTTCGTCGGCCCGCTGGGCGCCTTCCTGACCGGCATCGGCCAGCTGAAGGTGGACCGTGCCACGGCCGACCGGGGCGCCATCTCCCAGGCCCTGGGCGTGCTGGCGGACGGGGGAGTGCTGGGCATCTTCCCGGAGGGCACCCGGGGCGAGGGCGACTTCGCCGCGCTGCGCGCCGGGCTGGCCTACTTCGCGGTCCGCAGCGGGGCGCCGATCGTCCCGGTGGCCGTCCTGGGAAGCACCGAGCGCCCCGGACGGCTGGCCAAGGCGCTGCCCCCGCTTCGCTCCCGTGTCGACGTGGTCTTCGGTGACCCGTTCGACGCGGGCGACGGCAGCGGGCGGCGGACGCGTGCCGCGCTGGACACGGCCACCGAGCGGATTCGCAGACAGCTCACCAGCCACCTGGAAAACGCCAGGCGCCTGACCGGGCGCTAGGTGACACTTGAGTAGTGGATCAGCCTCACGGGGCCGGTCCACCGATCACCACCAATGAACGACGAGGTACGGACTTCATGAACGACGACATCCAGCCCGACGGCTCGGCCGAGCACGAGTACGAGCACGGGGCTCTCGGCGACGCCGAGTACGCGCAGTTCATGGAGCTCGCCGCGGAAGAGGGCTTCGACATCGAGGACGTCGAGGGCGCCATCGAGGCGGCGGGCCACGGTCCGCTGCCCGTGCTCGCCGTCGTCGGCCGCCCCAATGTCGGCAAGTCGACTCTGGTCAACCGGATGATCGGCCGCCGTGAGGCGGTCGTGGAGGACCGGCCGGGCGTCACCCGCGACCGCGTCACCTACGAGGCCGAGTGGGCCGGCCGCCGCTTCAAGGTCGTCGACACCGGCGGCTGGGAGCAGGACGTCCTCGGCATCGACGCCTCCGTGGCCGCCCAGGCCGAGTACGCGATCGAGGCGGCCGACGCGGTCGTCTTCGTCGTGGACGCCAAGGTCGGCGCGACCGACACCGACGAGGCGGTCGTCCGGCTGCTGCGCAAGGCCGGCAAGCCGGTCGTGCTGTGCGCCAACAAGGTCGACGGCCCGAGCGGCGAGGCCGACGCCGCCTACCTGTGGAACCTCGGCCTCGGCGAGCCCCACCCGGTCTCGGCGCTGCACGGCCGCGGCACCGGTGACATGCTCGACGCCGTCCTGGAGGTGCTGCCGGACGCGCCCGAGCAGTCCTTCGGCACCGCGATCGGCGGCCCCCGCCGGATCGCCCTGATCGGCCGCCCGAACGTCGGCAAGTCCTCGCTGCTGAACAAGGTGGCCGGCGAGGAGCGCGTCGTCGTCAACGAGCTGGCGGGCACCACCCGCGACCCGGTGGACGAGATCATCGAACTCGGCGGCAAGACCTGGAAGTTCGTGGACACCGCCGGTATCCGCAAGCGGGTCCACCTCCAGCAGGGCGCCGACTACTACGCCTCCCTGCGCACGGCGGCGGCCGTGGAGAAGGCCGAGGTGGCGGTCATCCTGATCGACGCCTCCGAGAACATCTCCGTGCAGGACCAGCGGATCGTCACCATGGCGGTCGAGGCGGGCCGGGCGATCGTCGTCGCCTTCAACAAGTGGGACACCCTGGACGAGGAGCGCCGCTACTACCTGGAGCGGGAGATCGAGACCGAGCTGGGCCAGGTCGCCTGGGCGCCCCGGGTGAACGTCTCGGCGCGCACCGGCCGCCACATGGAGAAGCTGGTCCCGGCGATCGAGACCGCCCTCGCCGGCTGGGAGACCCGGGTCCCCACCGGCCGCCTGAACGCCTTCCTCGGCGAGCTGGTCTCGGCCCACCCGCACCCGATCCGGGGCGGCAAGCAGCCGCGCATCCTGTTCGGCACCCAGGCCGGCACCAAGCCGCCGCGGTTCGTGCTGTTCGCCTCCGGCTTCATCGAGGCGGGCTACCGGCGCTTCATCGAGCGGCGGCTGCGCGAGGAGTTCGGTTTCGAGGGCACCCCGATCCACATCTCGGTGCGGGTGCGCGAGAAGCGCGGCGCCAAGAAGAAGTAACCGCCGTACGGCAGGACGGGCGGCCCCTGGTTCTCCGGGGGCCGCCCGTCCTGTGCGGGGGGTGCCGTCACGCGCCGCGGCGCTGTCCCGGCGGCAGGGCGGCGGCCGGGGTGTACGGCGCCCCGGAGTCCTGCGGCCGGCCGAGCGTGCCGACCCGCTGCCACTGCGACTGCTGCCGGGCGCTGTAGGCCCCGGCGCTGTAGGCGCTGTAGGAGCTGCTGAACGTCCCCGTCCGGTGGCCGCCGTATCTGCTGCTGCCGTCCGGGAAGTCCCCGAAGGCGCTGAAGCCCAGCTCCTCCTCACCGCTGCGGTCGCCCGGCAGCGTGCGGAAGGTCTTGACCCACTCCGCGTAGAGCGTGTCGTAGATCGGCGTGGCCGACGGTCCACCGGAAGGCTCCTGCGCCGCCCGGGCGGACGGCACGGAGGAGAAGGACCGCCGGGGCGGTGTGTCATATGCGTGCACGTAGGTCCAAACGACCGGAGCCGCAAAGGGATGCGGCCGGCCGCCGGAGCGCGGGCACCTCGCGGGCGTATCTCACGTACCGGCGAGGGGGAGCGCCGCGGCGACCAGCTTCCCGTCGGCCGCGGCCTTGTCCAGCGCCTCCCGCAGCAGATCCTCCCGCGGCTGCCGCCCGATGGACCCCACCGGGGCCGCGAACATCAGCACCTGCTGGTGCTTGTTCGCGGCGGCCCGCCAGCCGTCCGTCACCTGGAGCGGCTGATGTGCCTGCCACCAGGCCACCGGCCGGCCGCCGTCGCCGCCCGGCTGGAGCACCGCGTGCAGCCGGCCCACGGCCAGCAGCACCGACCAGCCGTGCAGCACCGCCGGGACGGAGGTCAGCTCGGACACCGGGGTGAAGCCCTGCTCGACGAGGAGCGTGAGGAACTCGTCGCCGGGTCCGTCCGTGCCCGGCCGGACGATCGCGGAAGTGGGCTCGACCACGAGCGCGGGATGCAGCTCGCCGTCGACCAGGACCAGTCCGCTGGTCACGCCGAGCACCGCCTGCCCGGGCGCGGCCCGTGGCGGCTCGCTGTTGCCCGCCGGTTCGTCCTCGACGGCGCCGATGGACCGGACGGCACCCCGCAACTGCTCCTCCGTGACCTGGACGACCTGCGAGGGCAGGCAGCCGGCGTGGGCGAAGGCGAGGACGGCGGTCTCTTCGCCGACGAACAGGACGGTGCTGGTGCGCTCCTGCTCGGAGTCGCCCGGGGTGCGACAGGACGTGCAGTCGTAACTGCCCGGGGCGTTCTCTCCGGCGAGCAGCCGTTCGGCTTCTTCGTCGCCGATCTCGGCGCGTACGGCGTCACTGACGTCGAGCATGCGCGGCACGGGTGGCTCCCTCGGGATGCGGTGCTGGTGTCGGCCGGGTGGCTCCCGGCCGATGAGCCCCTGGGGTCGCGGGCTCATGAAGAAGACAACGGACGTCCTGTGGTGGGAGTCACGCCTTGGAACGGACCGGTTCACACCTTCCTCCGCGCAGGGTCACCCTGGGTGCCGGACGAGCCACACATCGTCAACTCCGTGCATCATGAAGGAACTTGAACGAGTGAGGTGGCTCACAGATCGTCGCGGAAGGCGATGGGAATATCCGGAAATCGCCGCATGTAGTGGGTGGCCGAAAATCGCCGCTACCTCTGGTAACCGGCAACTGGCCTGGCCCGACGGCGAGTTGGTTGATTCCCGCCGCCCGTCCTCCCTAGATTCCTCCGCCGTGTGCAACGAGCACCGCTCGGGTACGTCCGCCGGCCGGCGTCAGGCAAGCATGACCGCCGACACCGGCCGCGGCGGACGGGGCGGGCGCGAGGGACCGCGGTCGTGCGGGGTCCCGGCGCGTTCCGCCCGGGGGAGCCCGGGTCCGTGGAAAGGGATGTCTATGTCCGAGTGTGCCGATACCACCCGTCACCCCGCCCGTTCCGAGGGCACCCGCAAGGGCCGCGCCGCGGCCACCGTCGCGGGAGCCGCCCTGCTGGCCCCGCTGGGCCTGCTGGCCGCGACCGGCAACGCCGCCGCGGCGGACAACGGGGTGTGGGACCGCATCGCCCGGTGCGAGAGCGGCGGCAACTGGCACATCAACACCGGCAACGGCTACTACGGCGGGCTCCAGTTCTCCGCCGGCACCTGGCGCGCGTACGGCGGCACCGCCTACGCCCCGACGGCCGACCAGGCCTCCAGAAGCGCGCAGATCGCCGTCGCCACCCGGGTCCAGCAGGCCCAGGGCTGGGGCGCCTGGCCGGTCTGCTCCGCCCGGGCCGGGGCCTCGGGCACGGCCCCGGCGGCCGCCCGCACCGGCTCCTCCGGTACGGCGGCCCACCACAGCGGCGCGACGACGAGGTCCGCCGCACCCCAGCGGCAGACCCCCGAGAGGCAGGCCCCCACGCGGTCCGCCCCGGCGCGGGCGCCGGAACGCGCGGCGGCCGGCACCGGTGACTACACGGTCCGCGAGGGCGACACCCTGAGCACCATCGCCGCCCGGCACGGCACCACCTGGCAGCGGATCTTCGCCGCCAACCGGGCCGTCATCGGCGACGACCCCGACGTGATCGTGCCCGGCCAGCGCCTCGCGCTCTGAGCGCCGGACACGCTGTGCCGCACGGCCGCCGCCCCGCCCGGGGACGGCGGCCGTCCGGCCTCACGACCGCGCCTGATGCCCCTTCGGCTCCGGCTGCGGAGCCTCGGCCGCGTACTTCGGGTGGTGCAGGTCGAAGGCGGGGGACTCCGAGCGGATCCGGGGCAGGGTGACGAAGTTGTGCCGGGGCGGCGGGCAGGAGGTCGCCCACTCCAGCGAGCGCCCGTAGCCCCACGGGTCGTCGGCCCGGACCTTCTCGCCGTACATGGCGGTCCGCCAGACGTTGTACAGGAACGGCAGTGTGGACAGGCCGAGCAGGAACGAGCCGACCGAGGAGACCGTGTTCAGCGCGGTGAAGCCGTCGGCGGCCAGGTAGTCGGCGTACCGGCGGGGCATGCCCCCGGCGCCCAGCCAGTGCTGCACCAGGAACGTGGCGTGGAAGCCGGGGAAGAGGGTCCAGAACTGGATCTTCCCCAGCCGCTCGTCCAGCATCTTGCCGGTGAACTTCGGCCACCAGAAGAAGAAGCCGCCGAAGACCGCGAAGACGACCGTGCCGAAGACGACGTAGTGGAAGTGGGCGACGACGAAGTACGAGTCGGTGACGTGGAAGTCCAGCGGCGGGGAGGCCAGGATCACCCCCGTCAGACCGCCGAGCAGGAACGTCACGAGGAAACCCATCGCCCACAGCATCGGCGTCTCGAAGGACAGCGAGCCCTTGACCATCGTGCCGGTCCAGTTGAAGAACTTCACCCCGGTCGGCACCGCGATCAGGAACGACATCAGGGAGAAGAACGGCAGCAGCACCGAGCCGGTGGCGAACATGTGGTGCGCCCACACCACCATGGACAGCCCGGTGATCGCCATGGTGGCGCCGACCAGCGTCAGATAGCCGAAGACCGGCTTGCGGCTGAACACCGGGATGATCTCCGTGATGATCCCGAAGAACGGCAGCGCGATGATGTAGACCTCGGGATGCCCGAAGAACCAGAACAGGTGCTGCCACAGCAGCGCTCCGCCGTTCGCCGCCTGGAACACCTGCGAGCCGAACCGCCGGTCCGACTCCAGCACCAGCAGCGCCGCCGCCAGCACCGGGAACGCCATCAGGATCAGGATCGACGTGAACAGCGTGTTCCACGTGAAGATCGGCATCCGGAACATCGTCATGCCCGGCGCGCGCATCCCGATGATCGTGGCGATGAAGTTGACCGCGCCCAGGATCGTCCCGAAGCCGGACAGCGCCAGGCCCATGATCCACAGGTCCGGGCCGGCTCCGGGGGAGTGGTGGGCGTCGTTCAGCGGCGCGTAGGCGAACCAGCCGAAGGCGGCCGGCCCGTCCGGCACCAGCAGCGAGCCCAGCACGATCAGCCCGCCGAAGGTGAACAGCCAGTACGACAGCATGTTCAGCCGGGGGAAGGCCACATCCGGGGCGCCGATCTGCAACGGCATCAGCTCGTTGGCGAAACCCGCGAAGCTCGGGGTCGCGAACAGCAGCAGCATGATCGTGCCGTGCAGCGTGAACAACTGGTTGAACTGGTTGTTGTCCATCAGCTGGAGCCCGGGCCGGGCGAGTTCGGCGCGCATCAGCAGCGCCATGACCCCGCCGGCCAGGAAGAACCCGAACGCGGTGATCAGATACAGATGGCCGATCTTCTTGTGGTCGGTGGTGGAGAGCCAGTCCACCATCACCCGGCCGGCCCGGTGGCGCCCCGCCGGGCGCGCCGTCACCCCTGCGGTCTCGGTCCCCATCGCTCGCTCGCCCCTTCGCATCGTCGCGCCCGGGCCCGCCCGCCGGCCGTCCCCGGCCCGCGGACGCGCGGCCGCGAGCGGACGTCGTGATGCCCACCGGGCCGTGCACCGGGGCGGGGCGGCGGCCGGCGGTCGCGCTGGATCCGTGAATTTCCCATGCGGCGTCAGTTGCCTTGGCACCGCGCCGGATTGCGCGGGGAATCGCGCCCCGGGTCCGCCCCGATCCCCACTGCGGCACTTTCCGCCGGGGAATTCGAAGGCGCCGTCCGACACGCGTGAATTCTGTTCGATTACCCCGGTAAGGCGAACGGAAACCCCCGCGCGGGTGATGGACTTCGGGGAAAACCCGGATCGGGAAGCTGTGACGCAGATGTGACCGGGAGCGGTCCCTTCTCCTGTCCGGCCGGGCCCGGCTAGCGTGGCCGTATGGCACAGATTCCCACTCCGCCGGCGGAGCCCCAGGACAGCCCGGACGGGTACGTCGGCCTGGACGCCGCCCACGCCGAACGGCTCGCCCGGCAGCGCGGCTGGACCACGGTACGGGCGCTGCCGCCGGGCGCGGTCATCACCATGGAGTACCGGACCGGACGGCTGAACTTCGAGGTACGGGACGGCCGGGTGCGCCGGGCCTGGAAGGGGTGACCCGACGCCGGTACGGCGAAGGCCCCGCTCCTGTTCCCGGAGCGGGGCCTTCGCCGTCGGCGCGGGCAGGTGGTGCGTACCGGACCCGTCGCCCGACCCTCCGTCAGCCGCCCGTCACGGGCGGGCGGGCTGGGTCGTGCCGCGGGGGAGGCGGTCGGCGCCCGGCGGGCGGCGGCTGCCGGCCGGGGTGACCGGGGTGCGCTCCGCGCGGGTGGTGTGCGGTCCGGGCGCCAGGTGCGCCAGCCCCCGGGAGGCCCGGGTCGGGGAGACCGGCTCACGGGCCGGGGCCGGCTGCTCCGCCGGGGTGCCGAGCGGCCTGAGCACGACCGGCGCGACCGGGACGGCGGGCTCGGGCGCGGGCCGGCCGCGCCGGGTGCGCCAGCGGTCGCGCAGGTCGAACAGCCACAGTTCGGACTTGGCGATCAGCGGCTCGAACCAGGGCAGGGCGAGCAGGATCAGCAGACCGGCGGCCCAGCCCAGCAGTACGTCGCTCAGCCAGTGCGTACCGAGGTAGACGGTGGTGAGGCCGACGCCGAGCGAGGTGACCGCGGAGAGGGCCGACAGCCAGCGGCGCGCCCTCGGGGTGGAGGCCAGATAGGCCAGGATGCCCCAGGTGACGACCGCGTTGGCGGTGTGGCCGCTGGGGAATATATCGCCGCCCAGGCCCATCTCGTTCGAGCCGATCACGGTGGCGTAGTGCGGGCCGAGCCGTCCCATGCCGATCTTGGCGGCGCCGACGGTGGCGTTCAGCAGCAGCAGCGTGGTGGCGAGGGTGAGCAGCGGGCGCAGGGTGTGCTGGCGCCAGGAGCGCCAGCCGAGCCAGGCCGCGACCATCACGGCGGTGGGGCCGCGCTGGCCCAGCACCACGTAGTAGTCGAGGAAGGCGTGGATCTGAGGCCACTGCTGGTACGGCCGGAAGAACATGACCTGCCAGTCCAGCCGGACGAGCCAGGAGGTGGTCACGACGGCCCACACGATCGCCAGGTAGAAGGCCAGGGTCGCGGAGAACAGCACGACCCGGTGCCGGCTCATCCGCGGCATATCGATGTGGGCCGGTCGTTCCGGCTCCCGGTCCAGTCTGGCGAACACCCGGTCCAGACGCCGGGTGAGGTTTCGTTCGGTACGCACCCAATCGACGTTACAGCGAGTGAGCGGTGTTCCCGGACGAAACTGCGGCTTTGTGATGACGATGTGATGTGGGAAACCTCTCAAGGGCGCCCAGAATTCCCGAGATTCCGCAATCCGGTGAGTCCGTTCGAGCCAATTCCTTTGATCACTCCGGGTGTTGTTTATATGGTGCTTATGAATGCGTTAACCGGAGCCTGGTGCGGAATTCTCCCGGACGTCACCGGACCGCCGGAGCGGATCATGGAGCCCCGGGGCCGGTCGGCCGAACGCCCCGCGGGCCGCCCGTCACGCCCGCCGGACCGGCCGTGACCTGGGCCGCTCGGAAGGGGCGCGACCGGACGAGCACGGCGTCCGTGTGCACCGGCGGCGCGGTCGGAATCGGCGCCCCGGGTGACGCACGGCCACCTCGGCAGGGCCGCGCCCGTGATCAGGACCGGCGAGGGCGGCCGGGAAGCGGACGGAGGCGCAGCCGCCGCCGAAACCGCCGCGCCGCCCGGACCGGATGTCCCAGGCGGCCCACCGGGCCCGCACCGGTGGGCCGCCCCGCCGACACGTCCGGCGGCCCCGGGCGCAGCGAGCGGCATGCCGAGAGCGCGACGCCGGGGCGTGGAGGCGCGCACCGTGTCACGGCCGGTGCGCCGGGGGCGTGTGCTTCGGGGTGCGTGCCCGGCGCGCGCTTCGCGCCGCGCTCTCGCACGAACGAGACCACGCCCGCGGCGCGGACACGCTGCCGGTCCCGCCCCGTGCGGGAGAGGGGTGGGGGACGGAGGCGCGCGGTTCAAGATCGTTCACGGGCTCGATTATCGACCGGCCGGGTACCGGACCGGCGGCCGGGGCACGGTCGAGGGACGGTCACGTGCGGTACGCCACACGGGTTGCCTCGTGCGTGTGAGAGGTCCGCCACGTGCCCCCACGGCCGGTTCGCGTACGCTGACGAGTCACTCGCGTGGGTCCGCGCGGGCCGGAGACACCGCTCGCTCCGGCCGTACGACAGGGAGTCCCCGTCCCGTCGGTCCGCCCCGCGCGAGGGATCATCTGGGAGGTACGTACATGTCCGGCACGACGACGGCCGCCATGGGGCGGCAGCGGCGGGCGGCCGGGGCCGGTGCCGACCGGTGGGTGGTCCTCGTCGTCCTGTGCGCCAGCCTGCTGCTCGTCGCCCTCGACGCCACCGTGCTGCACGTGGCGGTGCCCGCCGTCACCGAGGACCTCCGGCCCGGCGCCGAGGAACTGCTGTGGATCGTCGACGTCTATCCGCTGGTCTGCGCCTCGCTGCTGATCCTCTTCGGGACCCTGGGCGACCGGATCGGCCGCAGACGGGTGCTGTTGCTCGGGTACGGCCTCTTCGGCATCGCCTCGGCCATGGCCGCGTTCGCCTGGAGCGCGCCGATGCTCATCCTCGCCCGCGCGCTGCTCGGCGCCGGCGGCGCGATGATCATGCCGGCGACCCTGTCGATCCTCCGCCAGGTCTTTCCCGACCGGCGCGAACGGGCCCTCGCCATCGGCGTGTGGAGCGCGGTGGCGGCGGTCGGCGCGGCGGTCGGACCGCTGCTCGGCGGGTTCCTGCTGGAGCACTTCTGGTGGGGCTCGGTCTTCCTGGTCAACATACCGTTGATGCTGGTCAGCCTTCCGGTGGGCCGGATGCTGCTGCCGGAGTCCCGGGACACGGCCGGCGGCTCCTGGGACGTGACCGGCGCGCTGTTCGCGGCGGGCGGGCTGTTCGGCGCCGTCCTCGGGGTGAAGCGGCTCGGCGGCGGGGAGGCGGTGGCGAGCCCGGTCACCGTGCTGCCCCTGCTGGCCGGCGCGGCCCTCCTCTTCCTCTTCGTACGGCGCCAGCGGCGGCATCCGCATCCGCTGGTGGAGCTGCGGATGTTCGCCCGGCCCGCGTTCGGCACCTCGGTGGGCTGCATCGTGCTGGCCATGCTCGCGCTGGTCGGCCTGGAACTGGTCGCCGCCCAGTACCTGCAACTCGTGCTCGGCCTGTCCCCGCTCGAGACCGGGCTCAGGCTGCTGCCGCTGACCGTCGCGGCGATGGCGGCGGGCCTGGCGGGCGCGCGGGTGCTGCGCCGCTTCGGGCCGCGCCGGATGGTGTGCGCGGGGTTCTGCCTGACGGCCGCCGCGGTGCTGGTGCTGACCGCGATGGGCGGCACCGACGATCCGCCGCTGCTGCTGGCCGGGTTCGTGCTGCTCGGCCTGGGGCTGGAGACCACCCTCTTCGGCGCGTACGAGTCGATGCTGAGCGAGGCCCCGGCCGGCCAGGCCGGCGGGGTGGCGGCGATCGGCGAGACGTCGTACCAGCTCGGCGCTGGCATCGGCATCGCGCTGCTGGGCAGCGTGATGAACGCGGCCTACGCCCCGGGACTCCGCTCGGTGCCGGGTGTGCCCCGGCCCGCGTCCGACGCGGCGGGCCACTCGCTCGGCGAGGCGTACGAGGTGGCCGGCCGGCTCGGCGGGGGCGCCGGTGCCGCGCTGCGCCGGGCGGCGCGGGACTCCTTCGTGCACGGGCTGCATGTGACGCTGCTGGTGAGCGCGGGTCTGTTGCTGCTGGGCGCGCTGCTTTCGCTGCGTCTGCCGCGGGTCATGCAGTGTGGCGAGGAACCGGCAGGCGGCGAGGTCGGACTGCCGGCCCCCCGGGAGGCGGAACGGAC
This sequence comes from Streptomyces sp. NPDC038707, assembly GCF_040636485.1. NCBI lineage: Bacteria > Bacillati > Actinomycetota > Actinomycetes > Kitasatosporales > Streptomycetaceae > Streptomyces > Streptomyces sp. NPDC038707. The sequence continues at coordinate 73,076 of NZ_JBEZUP010000023.1, read as the reverse complement.
GGCCGACAAGCCCCGGGTCAGGGCCTGACCCGGGCCCCGACCGCCCGGGACCCGGCGGGTTGCGCACGGCACCCCATGCCGCTCTCTGCCCCGGGCGTCGGGCAGTGAGGGGTGGCCGTGCCGGTGCTGTCCCGGGGTGGGAGGGTCGCGGAGGTGATGCGGCTTCTGCCGTGCGGGTCGTTCCGTGCCGGCCCGGGTACCCCGGTCATCACGTCGGCCCGGGCTCTGGCCGTGTGGCGGCCGGTGGTGGCCGGCTCCGGTTGGGGCGTCGTGTCCGTCTCTGCCTCGGGCGTCGGGCCGTGAGGGGTGGCACGGGCCATCAGCTCCGCGTAGGCGGGGTGGTAGGGCTTGTAGAGGTCACTGTCGATGTCCGCGAGGCCACCGTGCTGGTTGAGCAGGGCGGCCACCATCTCGGTGACCCGGCTCTTGCCCGCGCCGGGCTGCCCAACGAGGAACACGACGGTCGGTGTCTCCCGAGAGTCCCGACCCGCGAGGAGGTCAGGCACGATCCGCTCGCGGAAGATCCGCTGGTTCTCTGCTTCGGGCAGCCGGTACCGCTCGACCTCTGCCGGGTCTATCACGCGATCCTCCCCAGCACCTCGCGGGCGAGCTGCGCGTAGCCGGCGCGGGCCTCGGCAATCTGCTCGCGGTTGGTGGAGCGCAGGCCCTCGCGCTCGTGGGCGAGCCGGGCCTGAGCCGTCCGGGCTTCGGCGATGACCGCCTGGTCCGGCTCGGGCTTGGCCTCCTCGGAGGCGATGAGCGCGCTGTAGGCGCCGACCGCCCCGTTGACCGCCTCGATCGCTGCCTCGTACGCGGCCGTCTCCTCGTTCGACCACTCGTACGGGTCCAGCTGGTCGGTGATGCTGACTCCGCTGTTCGGCATGTTGATCCCCCTTCGTTTCTCAGTAACATCTTGCTGTACTGCCGTGCCGGGCCGCAGGTAGGTTTCCCGCCCGCAGCCCGGACGCCTATCGGCCGGCACCGCGCAGGGCGCCCGCGGTGATCCGGAACGGCTCCTTCTGCCCCACCTCCTCGGTGACCAGGCGCTCCAGATAGTCGCGTACGGCGGACGGCCGCTCATCGAACGTCTGAAGGTGGTCGCGGTCGGGGTGGTCCAGGACCACGAAGGCCAGAGCCCTGGCGAACGTGACGGGACCGGTGCCGTCATAGCCCCACGGGACGTCGGTAAGGGTGGAGCGAGGGTCGGAGGGCAGGATGTCGCAGCGGCCGTCCGGCAGGCGCACGAACACCGTCATCGACCCAGGGGTCCCCAGCAGCTCCGCGTCGTCGGGGTAGGGATCCACCGGCAGGGCACGGGGCCGCTCCACCACAAGGGCACCGGACTCCGTGTTGTGCAGCACCAGCCAATGCCGAACTCCATCGCCGTCGCCGCGGCGGCGGGCAGCTGCGCGCGGGCCCCGGGCCCGGCCGCTCTGGACGTGCGGCAGACTCCGCCGTAACGTCGGCCCGAGAGTCGTAACTAGCGGTGCTAGTTTTGTCGCGTTTCCGTCCCGGAGGGTGTCTCATGTCCGCGTCCGCGAAGCTGCCCCCGTTCGATGCCGCCGACCCGCTCGGCATCGACGACCTGCTCGAACCGGAGGACCTGGCGGTCCGGGACACGGTCCGCGGCTGGGCGGCCGACCGCATCCTGCCGTACGTCGCCGACTGGTACGAGAAGGGCGAGCTGCCCGGCATCCGGGACCTCGCCCGCGAACTCGGCTCCCTCGGCGCGCTCGGCATGTCGCTCACCGGTTACGGCTGCGCGGGCGCGAGCGCCGTGCAGTACGGCCTGGCCTGCCTGGAGCTGGAGGCGGCCGACTCGGGCATCCGGTCGCTGGTCTCCGTGCAGGGCTCCCTCGCGATGTACGCCATCCACCGGTTCGGCAGCGAGGAGCAGAAGCGGGAGTGGCTGCCGCGCATGGCGGCCGGCGAGGTGATCGGCTGCTTCGGGCTGACCGAGCCCGACCACGGCTCCGACCCCGCCTCCATGCGCACCCACGCCAAGCGCGACGGCGACGACTGGGTGCTCAACGGCCGCAAGATGTGGATCACCAACGGCTCGGTCGCCGGGGTGGCCGTGGTCTGGGCGCGGACCGAGGAGGGCGTGCGCGGCTTCGTCGTCCCCACCGACAGCCCCGGCTTCTCGGCGCCGGAGATCAAGCACAAGTGGTCCCTGCGCGCCTCCGTCACCAGCGAACTGGTCCTGGACGACGTACGGCTGCCCGGCACCGCCGTGCTGCCGGAGGTCACCGGGCTGCGCGGACCGCTCAGCTGTCTGTCGCACGCCCGCTACGGCATCGTGTGGGGCGCGATGGGCGCCGCGCGCAGCAGCTTCGAGGCGGCCCTGGACTATGCGAGGTCACGGGAGCAGTTCGGGCGGCCCATCGGCGGCTTCCAGCTCACCCAGGCCAAGCTCGCCGACATGGCGGTGGAACTGCACAAGGGGATCCTGCTCGCCCACCATCTGGGGCGGCGGATGGACGCCGGCCGGCTGCGTCCGGAACAGGTCAGTTTCGGCAAGCTGAACAACGTCCGCGAGGCCATCGAGATCTGCCGTACGGCGCGGACGATCCTCGGTGCCAACGGGATCTCCCTGGAGTACCCGGTGATGCGGCACGCGACCAATCTGGAGTCGGTGCTCACCTACGAGGGCACCGTCGAGATGCACCAGCTGGTGCTGGGCAAGGCGCTCACCGGGCTGGACGCCTTCCGGTGAGCCCCCTGGCAGGGCGGGGCCGTCAGCGGCCCTGCCTCAGCTCTGGTTGAAGAAGCCGTCGGAGCGGTGCGCGGACGCCTCGCCGCTGATGATCTCCGTATCGGCCGGGGTGAGCAGGAACACGCGGTTGGACACGCGGTCGATCGAGCCGCGCAGCCCGAAGATGAGCCCGGCCGCGAAGTCCACGACCCGCTTGGCGTCGCCGGGCTCCATGTTGGTGAGGTTCATGATGACCGGGACTCCGTCCCGGAACAGCTCGCCGATGGCGCGGGCGTCCCGGAAGCTGTCCGGGGTCACCGTGCCGATCCGGCGGCCCTTCTCCTCGGCGGTGTCCGTGGCCACCCGCACGCGCGGGTCGGTGACCCAGGCGTCCCCGGACTCGGTGCCCTCGGAGTAGTCGTCGTCGTAGTAGCGCTCGTCATCGTTGTCGTCGACGAGGCCGAGCCATGCACTCGCCTTGCGTACCGATCCCATGGACGCCTCCTCTCACAGCGGTCTTTCTTGCTTTCCGCATCCCTATCGTCATCCATGATGCGGACGGCGCGCCAAGTGGATAGACGCCGCGCGGGGGGTTTGTGACGGTACTGGTGCACAGCAGATCCGTCGAGAGTCCTTGTGCCCCAAGGGTCGTGACTCATACCGCTGCTGACTGAGAGTGAAATATGATTGTTCCCGGCGGACGGGTGAGAAGGGGTGCGTCCGGGTGATCCTGACAGGGGCTCAGGCGGGCTCCGGCCGGTCGCCGGAGCCCGCCCGCTCCGTCAGTTGCGCTGTTCCGGCGGGCTGATGCGGGACTCCTCGATCGCCGAGCCGGTCGTCCCCCACTTCTTGAGAATCCGCTCGTAGGAGCCGTCGGAGAGCAGCTTGTTGACGGCCGCCTGGAAGGCCGGCGCCAGCTTCGAGCCCTTCTTGAAGGCGAAGCCCACATCCAGGCGGTGGTACTCGTTGAGGAACTTGAGACCCCCCTGATGGGCGACGGCATAGCGCAGCCCGTTGATCGTCGACATCACCACATCGCTGCGGCCCTGCTGGAGCGAGGACCACACGGCGCTCGGCTCGCCGTACGTCTGCACCGAGTACGCCTTCTTGCCGGCGTCCGAGCACACGTGCTTGTTCTGCTCCAGCGTGGCCTCGAAGGTGGTGCCGGCGCCGGTCGCCACGTTCAGGCCGCACAGCTGCTTCAGGTCGGTGACCTTCGCCAGCTCGCTGTCCTTGCGGGTGGCGAAGCCCTGGCCGTCGTTGATGTAGGTGACGAAGTCGACGGTCTTGCGGCGCTCGTCGGTGACGCCGAAGTTGCTCGCCCCGAAGTCGTACTTGCCGCTGTCCAGCGCGGGCAGGATCGCGTCGAAGCTCGCCTGTTCCACCTTCAGCTTGATGCCGAGCACCCGGGCCACCGCCTGGGTGAAATCGACGTCCTGGCCGGTCAGGGTCTTGCCGTCGCTGAGGTAGGCGGTGCCGGGCGGGGTGCCGCCGACGCTGACCGCGACGGTGAGGCGCGTGGTTCCGGCGGGCAGCAGCTTCGCCGCGGCCGGGTCCTTCCGGATGGCGGACACGACATCGGTGGTGGGCACCTCGGCGTTCTTGGCCGCCACTTGCGAGGCGTCCGTGCCGTCCGTGCCGCCGGAGCCGGAACCGCAGGCGGTGAGCAGCAGGGCGGCCGAGGTAATGGCGGTAAAGGGCATGACGTACCGAAAAATGGGCGTACGCATCGGTCAGCGGTCTCCTGGGAGCAGACGGGTGTGCGACAGCGCGAGGGGAGGGGGCGCGTGTGAAGGCAGGGGGGAGAGGCAAGAGAACGCGAGGAGGCCCGCCGGAACGGCGGGCGCGCGCAGGGGGTCAGCTCAACAGGAAGAGGACCACACGCGACCGAAGTCGATGTGGGAGCGGGTGACCAGCCACTGCTGTGGATGCATGGGCCAAGTGGAACAGGCATCCGGTGCGGCGTCAACTGACTTGAGATGTACGGCTCACAGTATGGACAGCCTTGACAGCGGACCGAAACGCCCCCGTACTCTCGGCGTACGGCCCTGCTGAGGGGCTCGGCCGTATCCGCGCCGCGCGGCGCCCCCGTGTGAAGGCACCACCTTCGTTCCGACGATTCACGCGTCACGGAGCCTTCGCATGTCATCCGACACCCTCGCCAAAGTCCCCGCCCCGGCCCAGACCCCCGAACCCGCCGACGCCCCGCGGATCGTCCCGCAGCGCCGCTACGGCCAGTGGGCGGCGGCCGCCGTCGTCCTCGCGCTGCTCGGGTTCGCCGTCAACTCCGTCCTGCGCAACAAGGCGTTCCAGTGGGACGTCGTCGCCGACTACTTCACCTCGGACGCCATCCTGCGCGGACTGTGGCTCACCCTGTGGCTGACCGCCGTGGTGATGGTCCTCGGCTTCGCCCTCGGCACCCTGCTCGCCGCGTTCCGGCTGTCCGCCAATCCCGTGCTGCGGGCGGTCAGCTGGGGCTACGTCTGGCTGTTCCGGTCCATCCCGATCCTGGTGCAGCTGCTGCTGTGGTTCAACATCGGGGCGCTGTACCCGCAGGTGTTCGGCGTGAAGACCGTCAACCTGCTCACCCCGGTCGCCGTCGCCATCGTCGGCCTCACCCTGCACGAGGCCGCCTTCGCCGCCGAGGTCGTCCGCGGCGGCATCCTCTCCGTCGACCGCGGGCAGATCGAGGCCGCCCAGGCGCTCGGCCTCGGCCGCGGCCGGCGCTGGTGGCGGATCGTGCTGCCGCAGGCCATGCGCTCCATCGTGCCGCCCGCCGCCAACATGCTGGTCGGCACCCTCAAGGGCACCTCGATCGTCAGCATCATCGCCGTCAACGACCTGCTGTTCTCCGCCCAGTTGGTCTACCACCGCACCTACCAGGTGATCCCGCTGCTGATGGTCGCCACCCTCTGGTACGCCGTGGTCACCTCGCTGCTCGGCATCGGCCAGTACTACGTCGAGAAGCGCTACGCGCGCGGCACGGAGCGGACCCGATGAGGCAGCAGCTGGTGATCGTCGGGGCCGGGCCGCGGGGGACCGGCGTCCTCGAACGCCTCGCCGCCAACGCGCCCGCCCTGTACCCGGGCGAGGGCCTGGACATCCACCTGGTCGACCCCCACCCGCCGGGCGGCGGACGCATATGGCGCCAGGAGCAGTCCCCGCTGCTGTGGATGAACTCGCACGCCGAGGACGTCACCATGTTCACCGACGACACGGTGGCCATGGACGGCCCGGTACGCCCGGGCCCCACCCTGCACGAGTGGGCCGGGCTGGACGGCCGCGTCTTCCCCGACCGGCGGCTCCAGGGCCGCTACCTGCGCTGGGTCTACGAACGGGCCCGGGACGCCCTGCCCCCGAACGTCACCGTCCACCATCACCCCCGGCGCGCCCTCAGGATCAGCGGGCCCCGCGAGGGCCGCCAGCAGGTGTGGCTGGACGGCCTCCCGCGCCCGCTCCCGGCCGACCTGGTGATCCTCGCCCTGGGCCACCTGGACGCCGAACTCGACGGCGAGCAGGCCGCGCTGGCCGCCTACGCCCGGGAACACGGCCTGGCGCACCTGCCGCCCGACTTCACCGCCGACAGCGACCTGTCCGCGCTGGGGGCCGGCGAACCCGTCCTCGTGCGCGGCTTCGGACTGGCCTTCGTCGACCTGATGGTGCTGCTCACCGAGGGCCGCGGCGGACGGTACGAAGGGGAAACGTATCTGCCCTCGGGACGCGAGCCGGTGCTCTACGTCGGCTCCCGGCGCGGAGTGCCGTACCACTCGAAGATCGGCTACGACCTCACCGGCGACCGGCCGCCGCTGCCCCGCTTCCTCGGTCCCGCCGAGGTGGACGCCCTGCTGGCCCTCCCGGGCGGCCCGGACTTCCGGCGCGATGTGTGGCCGCTGGTCGAGAAGGAGCTGGGCTTCGCCCACTACCACCGGCTGTTCACCGCCCACCCCGGGCGCACGGCGATGGCCTGGCGGGACTTCGAGGAGAAGTACGCGGCGGCCGACGGCCCCGCCGAGCTGCGGGCGCTGGCCGCCGCCGCCGTGCCCGACCCGGCCGACAGGCTCGACCTCGCCGCGCTCGACCACCCGCTGGACGGCGTGCGCTACGCCTCCCACGACGCCTTCCAGGACGGGCTGCGGGACTACATCGACGCGGACCTGCGGCGCCGTCACGACCCCGCCCACAGCCCCGACCTGGCCGTCTTCCTCGGACTGCTCTCCGTCTACGGGCAACTGGTGCGGCTCGGCGACATCGGCCCCTGGTGGCACGGCTTCTTCAGCTACCTGGCGTCCGGGCCGCCCGGACCCCGGCTGCGGCAGATGCTCGCGCTGTCCCGGGCCGGGCTGCTCCGGTTCGTCGGCGCGGGCATGACCGTCACCGCCGAGGACGGGGTGTTCCGGGCCGCCAGCCCCACCGTGCCCGGCTTCTCCGTCACCGCCCGGGCGCTGGTGGAGGCCCGGCTGCCCGAGCCCGCCGTCGGCCGGGCCCGCGACGGCCTGCTGCGGGATCTGCGCGCCGACGGCGCCGCCGAGACCCCCGACGGGCTGCTCCGGGTCGACCCCGGCGACGGCCGGATCCTGGACACCGCCGGGCGTCCGCACCCGCGGCGGTTCGCGCTCGGCCCCTACACCGACGTCCGCGCCCCCGGCGCGTTCACCCGGCCGCGCACCGGCGGCCCCGCGTTCCGGCAGAACGACGCGACCGCCCGGGCGGCGCTGTCCTTCCTCACCTCCCAGGCGGCCCCGGGCGCGGCCTCACCAGCGAAGGAACTCACACGATGAGCGTCATGGTCGACATCCGGTCGGTGTACAAGAGCTTCGGCTCGCTCGATGTGCTCAAGGGCATCGACCTCACGGTGCGCGCCGGTGAGGTCACCGTCGTGCTCGGCCCCTCCGGCTCCGGCAAGTCCACCCTGCTGCGCACCATCAACCACCTGGAGAAGGTGGACCGGGGCGAGATCAGCGTGGACGGCGCGCTGGTGGGCTACCGGCGGGCCGGGAACAAGCTGCACGAGCTGCCCGAGCGCGAGGTGCTGCGGCAGCGCACCCGGATCGGCTTCGTCTTCCAGAACTTCAACCTCTTCCCCCATCTCACCGTCCTGGAGAACATCGTCGAGGCACCGGTGTCCGCGCTGAAGCGGCCCCGGAAGGCGGCCGAGGAGAGCGCGCACCGGCTGCTGGAGCGGGTGGGGCTCGGGGACAAGGCCGGTTCCTATCCGCGGCAGCTGTCCGGCGGGCAGCAGCAGCGGGTGGCCATCGCGCGGGCGCTCGCGCTGGAGCCGAAGCTGCTCCTGTTCGACGAGCCGACGTCCGCGCTCGACCCCGAGCTGGTGGGAGAGGTGCTGGACGTCATCCGGGACCTGGCGGCCCAGGGCACCACGATGATCGTCGTCACCCATGAGATCGCGTTCGCCCGCGAGGTCGCCGACACGGTGGTGTTCATGGCCGACGGCCGGATCGTGGAACAGGGCACCCCGGAACAGGTGCTGGGCGCCCCGCGCGAGGAGCGGACCCGGACGTTCCTGGCGAAGGTGCTGTGAGCGTGGGGGCCGAGGGGATGGGGCGCGGGTGCCGCTCCGGCAGGGGGCGCGGTCCCGGCGGAGCGCGGAAAGCGCGGGCACGGCAAGAGGTGAGGCGGGGACAGGGCGCGCGGAGGCGGCCCGCGGCGGGGAAGGGGCCGGCATGAGGGGGCTGCTGCATCTCGCCGCCGCGCTCGATCTGCCCGGGGTGTGCGACGGCGGGGCGTACACCGCGCTGGCGGGGCTCGCCGAGCGCGGCGGGCTGGACTTCGTGACGCTGGACGACTCCCTCGCCCGGCCCGGGCCCGACGCGCTCGGCGTGCTGTGCCGGGTGGCGCCCGCGACCCGGCGGATCGGGCTGGTGCCGACGGTCACCACCACCCACACCGAGCCCTTCCGGGTACAGGCCGCCGTGGCCACCCTGGACTGGGTCAGCCGGGGCCGGGCCGGCTGGCGGATCGACGTGTCCGCCACCGAGGGGGAGGCCCGGCTGTTCGGCCGGGGGCACCCGGCGTCCGCCGACGCCCTGTGGCGGGAGGCGGGCGAGGTCGCCGACGTGGCCGCGCGGCTGTGGGACAGCTGGGAGGACGGCGCCGAGATCCGGGACGCGGCCACCGGCCGCTTCCTCGACGGGGACCGGGTGCACCGCGTGGACTTCACCGGCACCGCCTTCTCGGTCCGGGGCCCCTCGACCGTGCCCCGGCCGCCCCAGGGCCACCCCGTGCGCGTGGTCGACGCCACCGATGCCCACGCCCATGCCGTCGCCGCCCGCCACGCCGACGTGGCCCTGGTCCGGGCGGCCTCCCCGGCCCAGGCCGCGGCGGTGCGGGAGCGGCTGCGGGAGCAGGCCGGCGCCTTCGGACGGGACCCGGACACGCTGCGGGTGCTGGTGAGCCTGCTGGTGGACCTCGGCGAGGGCGAGTACGCGGCCGAGCCAGGATGGGGGTCCCCCCTGTTCGAGCGAAGCCGAGAACTCGGGGGCGGCGGCGGGCCGCGGCCCACCGTGCGCGGCCCGCTGTACCGGGGCGGGCCGGTCGACCTGGCGGAGCTGGTGGCCTCCTGGCACGCCGAAGGCGTCACCGACGGCTTCCACTTCGTGCCGGTCGAACCGCGCCGCGATCTGGAGCGGCTGGTCAACGGCACGGTGGCGCTGCTCCAGCACCGCGGCCTGTTCCGCACCTTCTATCCCGGCGGCACCCTGCGCGAGCACCTGGGCCTGGCCCGGCCCGCCAACCGGTACGCCGCCCCGGGGGCGCCGGCCGTGGCCCGGGAGGCGTCATGACCGTACGACGACAGCTGCACCTGGCGGCCGCGCCGCCGGGCGGGGGCCGGGCCGACGCGGGCACCGACGACCCGGCCGGCCTGGGACCCGACGCCGTGTGGGCCGGCGCGCGCGCCGCTTCCCGGACCGCGTTCGCCTCCTACGAACGGCTGGCCGGCACCGCGGAGCGCGGCCTGTTCGACTTCCTCCTGCTGGACGAGGAACCGCCGCTGCCCGAGCACCGGGGACGGCCGCACGAGCCGGCCCCGGCCGGCGGGCCGGAGCCGGTCGCCGTACTGCACGCGCTCGCCGGGGTCACCACCCGGCTCGGCCTCGCCGCCGGCGTGAACGCCGCCTACGCGGAGCCGTACGGACTCGCCCGCGGGCTGGCCACCCTGGACCACCTGAGCGCGGGCCGGGCGGGCTGGCGGGTGAGGGCCTTCGCGGACCTGCGCTCCGGCGCCGACCACCGCTTCGCGAGCCCTTGTGACCCGTACGGCCGGGCGAGCGAACTCGTCCTGGCCGCACGGACGTTATGGGAGTCCTGGACCCCCGAGGGGACGCCCCGGCCGTTCGCCTACCGGGGCCGGCACTTCGACATCGCGGGCGAGTTCGGCCTGCCCCGCTCGCCGCAGGGCCGCCCCGTGGTGATCCGGTCCGGCGAGTCCGAGCGGGCCCGGGAACTGGCCGCGGCCTCGGCCGACGTCCTCCTCGTCCGGCACGCCCCGCCCCGGCGGGCCCGGGCCCGCCGCGCCGACGTCCGGCGGCGGCTCGCGGCGTACGGCCGTGGCCCCGGGGACCTGAGGGTGATGTCCCGGATCACCGTCGTCCTCGGGGACACCGCGGCCGAGGCGCAGGAGCGGGCCGCCGGGATCCGGCGGCGGCTGATCACCCCGCGCCAGGCGCTGTACGCGGTGGAGCGGCTCTGGGGGACGGACCTGTCCGGGTACGACCCCGACGGCCCGCTGCCCCGGACGGCGCCCCGCGGCCGGGACCGGCGTACGCTCGCGCTCGCCGCGCGCTGGCGGGCGCTGGCCGACGAGAAGGGGCTCTCCCTGCGGGAGACCGTGATCGAGGCGAGCGGCCGGCAGTCCTTCGTCGGCACGCCCGGCTCGGTCGCCGCCGAGCTGCACCGGTACGCCGAGGAGGGGGCCGCCGACGGCTTCCTGCTGGCCCCGCAACTCCCGGACGGACTGGAGGAGTTCGTGGACCAGGTGGTGCCGCTGCTCCAGGAGCGCTCCGCGTTCCGCACGGAATACCGGGGCGAGACGTTCCGCTCCCATCTCGGGGTGCCGGGAGGGACGACGGATGACGACGGATGACACTGAGGAAAGGAACGAGGGGATGACGACGGACGCGTCCGACGCGTGGAAGCAGTGGCACGAGGACCGGGTGGAGAGTGTCTCGGGGCCTTACGGCCCGCTCGCGCTGACCGCGACGCACTGGGCCGAGGACTATCCGGACGGTCGACTTCCGGACATTCCCGGGAAGTGGGTGGCGGAGGAGGACGGGATCGTGCTGACCGCCACCGAGGCCGACGGCCTGACCGTGGCCGGCCGGCCCTTCGCGGGCGAGACCCGGCTGGCCGCCGACAGCGGCCCGGAGGCCGGGGCGCGGGTCGCGCTGGGGGAGAAGCGGCTGGTCGTCCTGGTGCGCGAGGGCGTGTGGGGGGTACGCGTGTACGACCCCGACTCCGCCGCCCGGCGGGCCTTCCGGGGCATCGAGGCGAGCCCCTACGACCCGCGCTGGTCGGTGCCGGGCCGGTTCACGCCGTACGACTCCACCCGCACCATCCGGCTCGGCAATGCCGACGGCCGTGAGCGCGGCTTCGACCTCGCGGGTGAGCTGGCCTTTCCGCTGGCCGGCCGGGAGCGGACGCTGAAGGTCGCGCGGCGGGCGGACGGCGGCCTGTGGGCGGTGTTCGCCGACGCCACCAGCGGCGACACCAGTTTCCGGTTCCGCTTCCTCTTCCCGGCGGCTCCGGATGCCGAGGGACGCACGACCGTCGACTTCAACCGCGCACAGCTCCCGCCGTGCGCCTTCGCCGCGCACTTCATCTGCCCGCTGCCGGCCCCCGGCAACACGCTGGACGTGGCGGTTCGGGCGGGGGAGCGCCGGCTGAGCTGAGCCGCGGCGGGCCCGGCCGGTCCCGCCCGGTGGGCGTGGGGCCGGTCCGGTGCCGCCGTGGGGCGTTCGGGTGGTTCCGGGCCGACGGCCGAAAGGCACCCTTGTGCCGACCGGCCGTTCGGCCGAATACTCCCCCCAGCGCTTGTCAGGGGCATGCACATCGCAACCCGGTCGGGCTCCTGGCTGCGCCTCACGGGCCCCGACCCCACGCGGGCCCCCGACTTCCCTTGGAGGGAACGACAAGTGAGGATCAAGCGCACCACTCCCCGCGGCGGCATCGCGAGACGGACCCGGCTGACGGCCGTGGCCACCGGTTTCCTGGCCGCGGCGGCGTTCGCCGTCCCCACCGCGAACGCCAGTGACGCCCCCACCTTCAGTGCCACCCAGCTCACCCGGGCGAGCGACTCCGTCCTCCAGGCCGACGTACCCGGCACGGCCTGGGCGGTGGACGCCAAGACCAACCGGGTCGTCGTCACCGTCGACAGCACGGTGTCCCCGGCGGAGATCGCCAAGATCAAGAAGCAGGCCGGGGCCGGCGCGGACGCCCTGGTGATCAAGCACACGCCGGGCAGGTTCAACAAGCTGATCTCCGGCGGCGACGCCATCTACGCCAGCAGCTGGCGCTGCTCGCTGGGCTTCAACGTCCAGGACTCCAGCGGCGCCTACTACTTCCTGACCGCCGGGCACTGCACCGACGGCGCGAGCACCTGGTGGTCGAACTCCTCCCACACCACCACGCTCGGCACCACGGCCGGCTCCAGCTTCCCCGGCAACGACTACGGCCTCGTGCGCTACACCAACAGCTCGGTGACCAAGTCGGGCGCCGTGGGCAGCCAGGACATCACCAGCGCGGCCACGCCGTCGGTGGGCACGACCGTCTACCGGCGCGGGTCCACGACCGGTACGCACAGCGGCCGGGTCACCGCGCTCAACGCCACGGTCAACTACGGCGGCGGCGACATCGTCTCCGGCCTGATCCAGACCACCGTGTGCGCCGAGCCCGGCGACTCCGGCGGCCCGCTGTACGGCGGCACCACCGCCTACGGTCTGACCTCGGGCGGCAGCGGCGACTGCACCTCCGGCGGCACGACGTTCTTCCAGCCGGTCACCGAGGCGCTGAGCGCCTACGGGGTGCACGTCTTCTGACGCCCTCCCCGTACCGGCCCGGCCCCCGCATGCCCTGGCGTGCGGGGGCTTCGTCGTGTGGTCGCGGCACGTTTGCGCAGGTCGGAGGCGGTCGAACGGGTGTCGTACACATGTTCGGGAATGGAGGTATGGTGGGGAGAGCAGTAGGGAACTGATGTTCGAGAGTCGTTTCGGGGCTCACATGTGCGGGAGGTGGGTGTGCCGGGCTTCGCGCATCTGCACACCGTCTCCGGGTTCTCCCTGAGGTACGGGGCGTCCCACCCGGAGCGGCTGGCCGAGCGCGCCGCGGAGCGGGGCATGGACGCCCTCGCCCTGACCGACCGCGACACCCTCGCCGGCACCGTCCGCTTCGCCAAGGCCTGCGCCGAGGCGGGCGTCCGCCCGCTGTTCGGGGTGGACCTGGCGGTGGCGGCACGGGAGCCCGTACGCCGGGACAAGCGGCGCAGCCCGGTGCGCGGCGGAGCCTTCGTGGACGAGTCGGACCCCCGGGTGACCTTCCTCGCCGCGGGCGGCGCCCGCGGCTGGGCCGAGCTGTGCCGGCTGGTCACCGAGGCGCACGCGGGCGAGGGGACCCCGCTGCTGCCGTGGGCCGGGCACCGGGGCGACGGACTGGTGGTGCTGCTCGGGCCCGGTTCGGACGTGGGCCGGGCGCTCGCCGCCGGCCGGCCCGACCGGGCGGCGGACCTGCTCGTCCCCTGGCGCGAGGTGTACGGCGACGCGCTGCGGCTGGAGGCCGTCTGGCACGGCCGTACCGGCACCGGCCCCGGCTCGCTGCGGCTGGCCGCCCGTACCGTCGGGTTCGCCGCCGAGCAGGGGCTGCGGCCGGTGCTCAGCAACGCCGTCCGGTACGCCGACCCCGGGCAGGGACCGGTGGCCGACGTGCTGGACGCCGCCCGGCGCCTGGTGCCCATCGACCCCCGGAGGGAGCTGGACTCCGGCGAGGCCTGGCTGAAGGACGGTCCGGCCATGCTGGACGCCGCCGAGCGGATCGTGGAGGCGGCCGGATACGGCCGCCGGACCGCCCACCGGCTGCTGGACCAGACCCTCGCCACCGCCGCCGAGTGCCGGGTCGACCCCGAGGACGACCTGGGCATGGGCAGCGTGCACTTCCCCGAACCGCACCTCGTCGGCGCCGGCCGGCGCACCGCCCAGCGGGCCCTCGCCTCGCGGGCGGCGGCGGGCATGCTGCGGCTCGGCTACGGCGGGCGGCGCGCGTACTGGGAACGCGTGCACCACGAGCTGGACATCATCGCCCACCACGGCTTCGCCTCCTACTTCCTGACGGTCGCCCAGGTGGTCGACGACGTCCGCGCGATGGGCATCCGGGTGGCCGCCCGCGGCTCCGGGGCCGGGTCGCTCGTCAACCACCTGCTCGGGATCGCGCACGCCGACCCGGTCGAGCACGGGCTGCTGATGGAACGCTTCCTGTCCAAGGAGCGGGTGGTGCTGCCGGACATCGACATCGACGTGGAGTCCGCACGGCGGCTGGAGGTCTACCGGGCGATCATCGGCCGGTTCGGCGCCGAGCGGGTCGCGACCGTCGCCATGCCGGAGACCTACCGGGTCCGGCACGCCATCCGGGACGTGGGCGCCGCGCTGTCCATGGACCCGGCCGAGATCGACCGGATCGCCAAGTCCTTCCCGCACATCCGGGCGCGCGACGCCCGCGCGGCCCTGGCGGAACTGCCCGAACTGCGGCGGCTCGCGGGGGAGGAGGAGAGGTACGGCAGGCTGTGGGAGCTGGTCGAGGCGCTGGACGCGCTGCCGCGCGGGGTCGCCATGCACCCGTGCGGGGTCCTGCTGTCCGACGCCTCCCTGCGTGCCCGTACGCCGGTGGTGCCGACCAGCGGCGAGGGGCTGCCCATGGCCCAGTTCGACAAGGAGGACGTGGAGGACCTCGGGCTGCTCAAGCTGGACGTCCTGGGCGTGCGGATGCAGTCGGCGATGGCGCACGCGGTCGCCGAGGTGGAGCGGGCGACCGGGGAGCGGATCGACCTGGACGCGGTGGAGCCGGGCGACCCGGAGACCTACCGGCTGATCCGGTCCGCCGAGACGCTGGGCTGCTTCCAGATCGAGTCGCCCGGCCAGCGGGACCTGGTGGGGCGGCTCCAGCCGAGCACCTTCCACGACCTGGTCGTCGACATCTCGCTGTTCCGGCCCGGTCCCGTCGCCGCCGACATGGTCCGGCCGTTCATCGAGGCCCGGCACGGACGGGCGCCGGTGCGCTACCCGCACCCGGACCTGGAGGAGCCGCTGAGGGGGACGTACGGGGTCGTGGTCTTCCACGAGCAGGTCATCGACATCGTCGCCGTCATGACCGGCTGCGGGCGGGGCGAGGCCGACCGGGTGCGGCGCGGGCTGTCCGATCCCGAGTCGCAGGGCCGGATCCGGGTGTGGTTCGCCCAGCGGGCGGCGGCCCGGGGGTACGACGCGGAGACGATCGGGCGGACCTGGGAGATCGTGGAGGCCTTCGGGTCGTACGGCTTCTGCAAGGCGCACGCCGTCGCCTTCGCCGTGCCCACCTACCAGTCGGCGTGGCTGAAGGCCCATCACCCGGCCGCCTTCTACGCCGGGCTGCTCACCCACGACCCCGGGATGTACCCGAAGCGGCTGCTGCTGGCCGACGCCCGGCGGCGCGGGGTGCCGATCCTGCCGCTGGACGTGAACGTCTCCGGGGTCGCCCATCGGATCGAACTGATGTCCGAGTCAAAGGTGTGGGGGCTGCGGCTCGCGCTGGGCGACGTCCACGGCATCGGCGAGGCCGAGGCGCGGCGGATCGCGGACGGACAGCCGTACTCCTCGCTGGTCGACTTCTGGGAACGGGCCCGGCCCAGCCGCCCGCTGGCCCAGCGGCTCGCGCAGGTGGGCGCGCTGGACGCCTTCGGCGCCAACCGGCGTGATCTGCAACTGCACCTGTCCGAGCTGCACCGGGGCGCCCGGGGCGGCGGCGGTGCCCAGCTCCCGCTGGCCGGCGGCCGGAAGACCGCGCCGGCCGGGCTGCCGGACCTGACCCCGGCGGAGAAGCTCAGCGCCGAGCTGGGCGTGCTGTCCATGGACGCCTCGCGCAATCTCATGGACGACCACCGGGAGTTCCTCACGGAGCTGGGCGTGCTCTCCGCGCGCCGGCTGCGTGCGGCCCGGCACGGGGAGACCGTGCTGGTCGCGGGCGCCAAGGCGGCCACCCAGACCCCGCCGGTCCGCTCCGGCAAGCGGGTCATCTTCTCCACCCTGGACGACGGCACCGGGCTGGTGGACCTGGCTTTCTTCGACGACTCCCACGACGCCTGCGCCCACACCGTCTTCCACTCCTGGCTGCTGCTGGTGCGCGGGGTGGTGCAGCGGCGCGGCCCGCGCAGCCTCAGCGTGGTCGGCTCCGCCGCCTGGAACCTCGCCGACCTGGTGGAGGTGCGGCGCGCGGAGGGGCTCGACGGGGTCGCGGCCCGGCTGGCCGCACCGTCCGGCACGCACGGCCCCGCGACGGGAGACGGGGACGGTCCGTCCCGGGCCGACGGTCCGTCCCGGGCCCGGCTCGCCGGATCCGACGGGCTGCCCGCGCCGGCCGGCTCCGCGGCCCCCGACCCGATGGCGGACCGGACGATCCGCATGCCCACGGGGTACGAGATGCACCCCTGGGCCGATCTGCGGCCCGCGGGCGAGGACGCCGCGCGCGGTCCCGCGACGGTACGGAAGTTGTGGCACCAGAGCCCGGGGAGTGCGGGATGACCATCCTCTGCGTACGTTTCCAGCTGCCGCCGATGTACGAGGCGGCCCTGCCGGGGCTGCTCGGGCTGCTGGAGGAGTTCACCCCCGTCGTGGAGGCCCTGCCGCCGGACGGCGCGCTGGCCGATCTGCGCGGCGCCGAGCGGTACTTCGGGCGCGACGCGGTCGAGCTGGCCGCGGTGATCCGGGTACGGGCCCTCGCCCGGTACGGCGTCGACTGCGCGATCGGCGCGGGGCCGGGCCCGATGCTGGCCCGGGTGGCGCTGCGCGAGGCCCGGCCCGGGGTGACCCGCGCGGTGCCGGCGGACGCCGCCGAGTTCCTCGCCGGCAAGCCCGTCACCGCGCTGCCCGGCGTCGGCGCGGCGACCGCCCGCACCCTGGACGAGTACGGCCTGGACACCCTGGGCCGGGTCGCCGCCGCGCCGCTGTCCACGCTCCAGCGGCTGATCGGCGCGCGGGCGGGCCGGGAACTGCGGGAGAAGGCGAGTGGCATCGACCGCGGCCGGGTCGTCCCGAACGCCGTCTCGCGCTCGCTGATGACGGAACGGACGTTCCCCATCGACGAGTTGGACCCCGGCCGGCACCGCGCGGCGCTGCTGTCGGCCGCCGAGGAGATCGGCGCCCGGCTGCGCGCGGTGGAGCAGGTCTGCCGCACCCTGACCCTCACCGTGCGCTACGCCGACAGGTCCGCCACCACCCGCAGCCGCGCCCTGAAGGAGCCGACCGCGCACTCGGCGGCCCTGACCCGGACGGCCTACGGCATGTACGAGGCGCTGGGCCTGCAACGCGCCAGGGTCCGCGCGCTCGCCCTGCGCGCCGAGGACCTCACCCCCGCCGGCCAGGCCGCCCACCAGCTCACCTTCGACCCTGTGGACGAGAAGCTCCGCCGCATCGAGGAGGCAGCGGACCGCGCCCGCGCAAGGTTCGGCCCCCGCGCGGCGTTCCCGGGCACCTTGGCGGCATGACCCCACCGAACCCGCGTCAGTTGGCCCACGGCGGGGTCAGCAGCGTGCCGTCGGCCAGCTCCGCGGTGAGGCCGACGGAGGTGGTGACCCAGGTGAGCGCGGTGTGATCGGCGGGATTCTCGATGGTCAGGGTCGCGCCGGGGTGCACGATCACCGTGTCACCGGCCTCGATCCGCTCGGTGTCCCCGTCGAGGGTGATCAGGAGTTCGCCGACGAGCAGGTGGAGGATCTCCTCCCGGCTGACGGTGTGGGCGGGCGCCCTCGTCCCGGCCGGGATCTCCCCGCGCCAGGCGCACAGTTCCGTGCTGCCGGTGCGCGGAGAGGCGTGCGAGACGAAGCGGGCGCCGTGGATCTCGTGTGTGACGGCTGCCGAGGGGCGGACGACGGGCATGACGCGGATCTCCGTTCAATCGGGCAAGTGGTCAAGTAACTTGACCATATGGTCAAGCCGCTTGACCAAGATGTCAATGATGTTTGAATGCCTCCGTGCAGAACTCCGACGCCCTGGCCCTTGCCGCCGTCCTGCTCGCCGCGGCGGGCGGTCTCGCCCAGCGCATCCACGAGGGAGTGGCCGCCCGCGGCTTCGCCGATCTGCGGCCGGCGCACGGCTTCGCCTTCGCCCGCCTCGCCCCCGGCGGCGCCACCGTGACCGACCTGGCCGAGCACCTGGGCGTGACCAAGCAGGCGGCGAGTCAGCTGGTGGACGAGATCGTGCGCAAGGGGTACGCCGAGCGCAGGCCGCATCCCGGGGACGCCCGGGCCCGGCTGATCGTGCTGACCGAGCGGGGCCGGGCCTGCACCCGGGCCGCGGAGGAGGCGGCCGGTGAGGTGATCGGGAAGTGGGCCGAGGTGCTGGGGGAGGCCGACGTGCGCGCCCTGCGGGACCGCTTGGCGCGGATCGCCCCCCGTGGACCGGTCCGGCCCGCCTGGTGACCTCCCCGCGGGTCCCGGCCCCGTCTGGTTAGCGCTGCAAGTTTTTACTGACGCGTAACTTCACAGGGGCGCTACTCGCCCGTAACTTGACGGGTGAACAGCATCCCGTGATCCGGATCACAGGGTCAGGCCGTGCACCTCCCCTTGAGCCGCAAGGAGATCACACGATGCTGCCCTGGAAGCGAGCGCTCAGACCGCTCGCCGCGCTCCTGCTCGCCGTCGCCGCCGTCGTCGTACCCGCCGGCGCCTCCGGCGCCGCCGCGACCAGCAGCGGCTGGAACGACTACGCGTGCAAGCCCTCCGCCGCCCACCCCCGGCCCGTCGTCCTCGTCCACGGAACCTTCGGCAACTCGGTCGACAACTGGCTAGGCCTCGCCCCGTACCTCACGAGCCGCGGGTACTGCGTCTACTCGCTCGACTACGGGCAGCTCCCCGGCGTCCCCCTCTTCCACGGCCTCGGCCCCATCGACAGGTCGGCCGGGCAGCTGGCCGCCTTCGTCGACAAGGTGCTCGCCGCGACCGGAGCCGCCGAGGCCGACCTCGTCGGTCACTCCCAGGGCGGCATGATGCCCCGCTACTACCTGAAGTTCCTCGGCGGGGCGGCCAAGGTGCGCGCCCTCGTCGGCCTCGCCCCCGACAACCACGGCACCGACCTGGACGGCCTCACCCGCCTGCTGCCGTACTTCCCCGGCGCCGAGGACCTGCTCGACGCCGCCACCCCCGGCCTCGCCGGCCAGATCGCCGGCTCCGACTTCCTCACCAGGCTCAACGCGGGCGGCGACACCGTCCCCGGGGTCCGCTACACCGTCCTCGCCACCCGGTACGACGAGGTGGTCACCCCCTGGCGCACCCAGTACCTGAGCGGCTCCGACGTCCGCAACGTCCTGCTCCAGGACCTCTGCCCGCTCGACCTGTCGGAACACCTCGCGATCGGCCTGTCCGACCGGATCGCCTTCCACGAGGTGGCCAACGCCCTCGACCCGGCCCACGCCACCCCCACCACCTGCGCCTCGGCCCTCAGCTGAGCCACCGCCGGGGCCTGGGCGGGAGTGCTCGGGCCCCGCTCGGGCGGCTAACGTGCGCACCATGATCGACAAGGACCACAGCGGCACCGAACGGGTCCGGCCGGCCGGAGCGGCGGACGTACCCGCCGTGCGCGAGGTGACGGACGCCGCCTACCACCACTACATCGAGCGCATCGGGGTCGTACCCCAGCCCATGGAGGCCGACCACGCCGCCGACGTGGCCGCCGGCAAGGTGTTCGTCACCGGCGAACCCGTCGTCGGCCTGGTGGTGGTCGAGGCGTTCGCCGACCACCTCTTCCTGGACAGCATCGCCGTCCACCCCCGCGCCCACGGCACGGGCGTCGGACGCCGGCTGCTGCACTTCACCGACGCCCACGCGCGGGCGCTGGGACTGGGCGAGATCAGGCTCTACACGAACGCGATGATGTGGGAGAACCAGAAGATCTATCCACGCTACGGCTACGAGGTCGTGGCCCGCCGGGTCGACGGCCCCTACGACCGCATCCACTACCGCAAACGCCTGGACTGAACCGGCCCGCGTCAGGCGTCGGGCCACCAGATGCGCGCGATGTCCTTGCGGACCTCCGGCCGTCCCGCCGGACGCTCCTCCGCCTCCTCGGCCATCCGGCGGCTGTCCGTCCTCTTCAGGGGCTTCTTCTGCACGGTCGTGCGGCGCATCGCTGCCTCCTTCGGTGCCTACGGGTTCCGCGTTGTCACGGAGGTAGGCGTTTCGGGCGAGAGTTCCTTGTCCGTGCCGTTCTGTCAGTGGTGGCTGTCACGCAGTGGTGGCTGTCACGTCCGCGGTGTCAGTGGCGCGTGTCACTCTCTGGGGATGACGAGGAAGAACACGCACAGGGATGCTGGTGCCCCGGAAGCGGACTGGGATGCGCTGGCCGCCGGTTTCGACGACGAACCGGACCACGGACTGCGCGACCCCGAGGTGCGCGCGGCCTGGGCGGACCGGCTGCGCGCCTGGCTCCCCGAGCACCGCGCCGACCTCCTCGACCTCGGCTGCGGCACCGGCAGCCTCGCCCTCCTCGCCGTCGAGCAGGGGCACCGCGTGACGGCCGTCGACCGGTCCCCGGCGATGGCGGAGCGGGCCCGCGCCAAGCTCGCCGGGCACCCGGCCGAGATCCTGTGCGGGGACGCGGCGGCCCCGCCGGTGGGGGAGCGGCGCTTCGACGTGATCCTGGTCCGCCATGTGCTGTGGGCCCTGCCGGACCCCGCCGGGGCGCTGCGCCACTGGCGGGGCCTGCTGCGCCCCGGCGGCCGGTTCGTGCTGGTCGAGGGCGTCTGGGGCACCCTCACCCCGGTCGGCATACCCGCCGCGCGGCTCACCGCCCTGCTGGAGCCGACGGCCCGCGCCGTGCGCGTGGAGCAGCTGTCCGGCCACCGCGCGCTGTGGGGCAAGGAGGTGGACGACGAGCGGTACGCGGTGGTGGCCACCGTGTGACCGCCCGCCGTCTCAGCCGAGTTCGCGGACGTACCGCACCTCCCGCGCGCAGTATTCGTACCCGAGCCAGCTGTTGATCGCGAGCATGGGACCGTTGCCGGTGTCGTTGCCCGTGAACGCCTCGGTGAGCCCGGCGGCCCGGGCCCGGTGCAGGGAGTGGGTCTTGGCGAGCTTGGCCAGGCCACGGCCGCGGTGGGCGCGGGCGGTGCCGGTCATCGCCGTCGAGTAGCGGGTGCCGCCGTCGGTGTAGGCCGCGGTGAAGGCGACCGGCCGGCCGCCGGCGCACGCCACCGCGGTCAGCTCGCGGTCGAGCAGCGGGTGGTGCCAGACCTCCGCCACCCACGCCTCGTAGTCCGAGAGTTCGGTGTCCACGTCGCCGGGTTCGTCGAGCAGCGTCTCCGCGTCCAGCTCGAACAGCGGCCGGGGATCGGCCGCGAAGTCGGCGGCCGTCCGCAGCTCGACGCCGGGCGGGGTCTTCGGGGGCGGCGGCAGGGTGCCGTGCGCCAGGTCGAGCCGGAGGAAGTGGGCGCTGCGGCCCGGCCGGTAGCCGTGCCGCTCGGCGAACGCCCGGTTGGCCGGCGCGTCCAGGGCCCAGGCCAGCAACCGGGTCGCGCCCAGCTCCGTCAGGTACTCCTCGGCGACCCGCACCAGCAGCCGGCCCGCCCCGCGCCCGGTCCGGTCCGGGCGGACGTAGACGTTCAGGGCGCCCTGGCCCGGCTCGGTGCTGTCGGGGATCAGATGGACCTGCGCCGTGCCGATGATCTCGCCGTCCTCCTCCGCGACGAGCGGCCGGAACCGGGCGTCGGGGCGCATACGTGCGGCCGTGTGCCGCACCGACTCCGGCGTGGACAGCATGTACGGCAGCGCGAGACGGCGCACCCGCGCGAAACCCTCCGCGTCGGCCGGGACATCGGGACGGAGGTCACGCACGAGAACGGTCATGGCACCGCACCGTACGAGGCCGGGACACCGGGCCGCCTCCCATTTTCCGGCGGGTGCGGGACAATCGGCCCCGTGAGTCTGAAGATCCGCATCGACGACAGCGCGCCCCCGTACGAGCAGGTGCGGGCGCAGATCTCCGAGCAGGCGCGGTCCGGGGCGCTCCCGGTCGGGTACCGGCTGCCGACCGTGCGGGGGCTGGCCGAGTCCCTGGGGCTCGCGGTGAACACCGTGGCCAAGGCGTACCGGGCGCTGGAGGGCGACGGGGTCATCGAGACGCGGGGACGCAACGGCACGTTCGTGGCCGCCGCCGGCTCCGCCGCCGAGCGGGAGGCCTCCCTGGCCGCCCAGGCGTACGCCGAGCGGGTCAGGCGGCTCGGGCTCGGCGAGGACGAGGCGCTGGACGCCGTGCGGGACGCCCTGCGGGCGGCCTACGGGGAGGAGTGACCCCCCGCGGGCGGCCTACGGGGGCTGAGGAGAGTCCGGCACCGCCGGACCCGAAGGAACTCGGGCGAGCCGCGCCGGCTCCGGGGTGCGCGTCACCGTCAGCCCCGCCCGGCGCGCCGCCCTCGCGAACACCACCGCGTCCTGCACCGCCGCGCCGCCCGGGTCGTTGTTGAAGTACGCGTACACGTCCTGCCCGTCGGACCAGGCCGTCGCGATCCGGTCGGCCCAGGTCTCCAGGCTGCGGCGGCCGTAGCGCGGCCAGGGCCGGGCGCGGCCCTGGTGGAAGCGGACGTAGCCCCAGCCGGCGGTGCGCCACAGCGGGCCGGCCGGGCGGGCCAGGACGTCGGCCCAGCACAGCGCCGCGCCCCGGGACACCAGGACCTCGCGCACCTCGCCGGTCCACCAGGACGGGTGCCGGGGTTCGACCGCCACCCTGGTGCCGGCCGGGAAACACGCCAGGCAGGCGTCCAGCAGGGACGGGTCGGCGCGCAGGGTGGGCGGGAGCTGGAGCAGGACGGGGCCGAGCCGGTCGCCGAGACCCGCCGCGTGGGCCAGCAGCCGGTGCACCGGCTCCTCGGGGTCCCTCAGCCGCTTGACGTGGGTCAGGAACCGGCTGGCCTTGACCGCGACCACGAAGTCCGGCGGCACCCGCTCCCGCCAGCCGGCGAAGGTGTCGTACGACGGGAGCCGGTAGAACGCGTTGTTGATCTCCACGGTGGCGAACAGCCGGGTGTACTCCTCCAGCCACAGCCGCGCAGGCACCCCGGCCGGGTAGACGAGGTCCCGCCAGTCCTTGTACTGCCACCCCGACGTGCCGACATGCAGGGTCATACCCCCATGAAAGCACTCGCCGTGACGGCACTCACCCGGCGGTGCTCACAGGTACAGCCCCGCGTCCGCGCCCTCCCGGGCCCCCGGCACCGACGTCGGCGTGGTGCCCCGGCGCAGCGCGTACAGCTCGGCCAGGGTGGCGCCCTCCCGGCCGATGCCCTGCTCGGTGCCGAGCCAGTCCACCGCCTCCGGGCGGGTCAGCGGGCCCACCTCGATCCGGGCCAGGCAGCGGCCGGGGCGGACCACGGCCGGGTGCAGCCGCTCCAGGTCCTCGTTGGTGGTCACGCCGACCAGCACATTGCGGCCCTGGCCGAGCAGGCCGTCGGTGAGGTTCAGCAGCCGGGACAGGGCCTGGCCCGCGGTGTGCCGGGCCTCGCCGCGGATCAGCTCGTCGCAGTCCTCCAGCAGCAGCAGGCGCCAGCGTCCCTTGCCCGCGCCGTCGTCCTCGCCGATCGCGATGTCCATCAGATAGCCGACGTCGGAGAAAAGCCGCTCGGGATCCAGGACGCAGTCGACCTGGCACCAGTCCCGCCAGGAACGGGCCAGGGTGCGCAGCGCGGAGGTCTTGCCGGTGCCCGGCGGACCGTGGAGCAGCAGCAGCCGGCCGGCGATGTCGTCGGGCGTCGTCCGCATCAGCCGGTCCATGGCATCCGCCACCGGCGCCGTGTAGTTGGCCCGGACCTCCTCCCAGGTGCCCGCGGAGATCTGCCGGGTGGTGCGGTGCGGGCCGCGCCGCGGGGAGACGTACCAGAACCCCATCGTCACGTTCTCCGGCTGCGGTTCCGGCTCGTCGGCCGCGCCGTCCGTGGCCTGGTCCAGGATCCGCGCGGCCAGGTCGGCGCTGGTCGCGGTGACCGTCACGTCCGCGCCCCGGTTCCAGCGGGAGACCAGCAGGGTCCAGCCGTCCCCCTCGGCGAGGGTCGCGCTGCGGTCGTCGTCGCGGGCCACCCGCAGCACCCGGGCGCCCTCCGGCAACAGGGTCGCGCCCGAGCGGACACGGTCGATGTTCACCGCGTGCGAGTACGGTTGCTCGCCCGTCGCGAAGCGGCCGAGGAACAGCGCGTCGACGACATCGGACGGCGAGTCGGAATCGTCGACGTGGAGCCGGATCGGCAGGGCGTCGTGTGGGTTCGCGGACATGTCCGCCATGATCCGGCACGGATGCCCCGCCCGCACGGCATTTCCGGCCCAATGCTCCGCCGGACGAGGCCCGCCCCTCCGCCGGACGCGTCAGTCGTACCGGCCGCTTCCGGGACCGCGGCCCCTGACCAGCGCGACCAGCAGGAGCAGCAGGCTGAACCCGGTCACCACGACCACCCCGCCCCCGGCCGACCAGCGGTGCGCGGCCAGCATGCCCTGGGCGACCAGCAGATCGACGACGATGGCGCCCGCGAGGGCGGTGACCGCGCGGCCGAGCGGGTCCCGCCCGCGCAGCACCGCGGCGATCGCCCCGGCCGGCGCGGCGAGCAGGAAGAAGAGCGTGCACGGAGCACGCAGGGGTGAACCGGAGTCGATCAGCGCGAGCAGTGCGCCGGCCGTCGCCGCGGCGGCCGCGGCCCCGGCGAGCAACGGTGCCAGGCCCCGCCCCGGTCCCGGCCGCGTGTCGTCGGCGTCCGTCCCGGTGCCGTCTCGCGAAGATGCCTTGATACGTACGTTCTGCATTGGCGACTTTGCCCCCCGACGCGCCTGATGCCGGGCTTCAATGTGGCGCAGCCGCCGACGGGGCGTCAAGACGACGGCACGCGCGGGACGGACGTCCTCCGGAACACAGGGACGACCGTCTTCCCCAGTGCCGCAAGGGAGTTGGTGAGGCGTCAACCAACGGGGCGTGCACGCGCCACAGGGGATCGGTGAATGTCTCGGGTCCATCTCGTCGAGACCGCGAAATTTTTGGCATGAACACTTCCTGTCAACACGCGTAGCTGGTACCAACGTTGGGGCAGAGATCCTGCTAAAGGGAGGTTCCATGAGACGTTCCCGACTTACCGGACTCGTTACCTCGCTCCTCCTCGCCGCCGGCCTCGGTCTCACCGGGGCCGCTTCGGCGCAGGCGTCCTCGTCGGCCGCGGCCGGCGGTTACGTGGCCCTCGGCGACTCGTACTCCTCCGGAGTGGGCGCCGGCAGCTACATCAGCTCCAGCGGCAGCTGCGACCGCAGCACCAAGGCGTACCCCTACCTGTGGAACGCCGCCCACAGCCCCTCCTCGTTCGCCTTCAACGCCTGCTCGGGCGCCACGACGGACGACGTGCGCGCGAACCAGCTCGGCTCGCTCAGCTCCTCCACCTCGCTGGTGTCGGTCACCGCGGGCGGCAACGACGCGGGCTTCGCCGACGTCATGACGACGTGTGTGCTCCAGTCCGACAGCTCCTGTCTGTCCCGGATCGACACCGCCAGGGCGTACGTCGCCAACACCCTCCCCGGCAAGCTGGACACCCTCTACGACGCGATCCGGGCCAAGGCCCCGTCGGCCCGGGTGGTCGTCATCGGCTACCCCCGCTTCTACCTGCTCGGGCAGACCTGCCTCGGCCTCTCCGAGACCAAGCGGGCCGCCATCAACGACGCCGCCGACTACATGGACACCGTGATCAAGGCCCGCGCCACCGCCCACAGCTTCGTCTTCGGCGACGTCCGCACCACCTTCACCGGCCACGAGATCTGCTCCAGCTCCTCCTGGCTGCACAGCGTCAACTGGCTCGACATCGGCGAGTCGTACCACCCGACCGCGGCCGGCCACTCCGGCGGCTATCTGCCGGTCTTCACGAACAACGCCTGACGCCCGCGCACCGCGCACGACCCGGACGGGCTCGCCCCGCGGGGTGAACTCCCGGACCGTGTCCGGGAGCTCCCCGCGGGCGGGCCCGTAGCCGGTGCCCAGGCGGAGGCGCCGTCCGGGGGAGTCCGCGTCGCCGTCCGCCCCGGTGCGCCACGAGCCCGGCACGGAGGCGCGTGAGATCGCCCACGTTCCGTCCGCCGGCGATGCCCGCGCGACACGCCCTTGATCGCAAGGAACCTCGCTCCCGCCGCGACGTCACGCGCCGTGACCGCCGGGCCCGAGGGCGGCTCGGTACGGCCCCGAGGTGCACCGCTTGTCCAACTCACCCTGAAAACGGTCGGATTCGGAGCGTAGTCACAGCAGGACGGTCAACCCCCTTGCAGGGACGGTGAATCCTGTGGCCGAGATACCCGGGTGCCCCAGTGGGGCGATAGGGTTAGCCTGCCCGGGCCGGGTGACTCGTACGGGTGGGGAGTGACATGGAACAGATAACAGTGCGCAGCAGGGCGAGGGTCCCTGCGATCACCTGCGGGAGCAGCGCGACCAGTTCGCGCCTGGACCGCCATCTCTCGGTGCTGGCGGGACCCGCCATACCGCAGCGGGAGACGGTCGAGGCGACCTCGCTGATGCGGGAGCTGACGGCACGGAACACCGTGCACACGCGCAGCGACCGGGGTGCGCGGGTCAGCCGGGTCTCCCTGTTCGCGCCGCTGCGCCGGCTGCGCCGTTCGCTGTTCGGCGGTCACTGACCGCACCGCGGACGCCCCGGCCTTCCCGCGGGGGCGCCGCGCTCAGGCCACCACACCGTCCCGGCGCAGCGCTGCGATCTCGTCGTCCGTCATCCCCACGGCACGCAGCAGCGCTCCGGTGTGCTGCCCTAGCGCGGGCACCTCACCCATCCGTGCCTCGCCCCCGCCCGGCAGCGTGATGGGCGGCAGCAGCGCCGTGAGCGGCCCGGCCGGCGTTCCCACCCGGCGCCACCGCTCCCGGGCCGCCAGCTGCGGATGCTCCGCCAGCTCCCGCACGTCCCGCAGCCGGGCGCAGGCGATGCCCGCCCGCTCCAGCCGGGCCAGCGCCTCCTCGGCGTCCAGCACCCGCAGCGCCGCCGCCACCAGCGCGTCGGTCCGCTCCCGGTGCTCCACCCGGGCGGCGTTCGTCGCGTACGCCGGGTCCGTGGCCAGTTCCGGACGGCCCAGGACCCGTTCGGCCAGCCGCCGCCACTCCCGGTCGTTCTGCACCGACAGCAGCACCCGACCGCCGTCCGCCGTCGGATAGGCGTCGTACGGCGCGATCACCGCGTGCGCCAGCCCGGTGCGGGCGGGCGGCTCACCGCCGTGCATCGTGTGGTGCAGCGGATGGCCCAGCCACTCGGCGAGCGCCTCCAGCATGGACACCTCCACCGGCCCGCCCCGCCCGGTCGTACCGCGCCGCACCAGCGCGGCCAGCACACCGGAGAACGCGTACATGGCCGCCGCGATGTCCGCCGCCGGGATGCCCGCCTTCACCGGCCGCTCCGGCGTCCCGGTCACCGACACCAGCCCCGCCTCGCACTGCACGAGCATGTCGTACGCCCGCTTGTCCGCGTACGGTCCCGAGCCGCCGTAGCCCGAGATGTCCACGGCGATCAGCCGCGGGTGGGCGGCGCACAGCGTGGCCGCGTCCAGCCCCAGCCGGGCCGCCGCGCCGTGCGCGAGGTTCTGCACGAACACGTCCGCGTCCGCGACCAGCCGCCGTACGACATCCAGGCCGCGCGGGTCCTTCAGGTCCAGCGCGAGGGACTCCTTGCCGCGGTTGCACCACACGAAGTGCGAGGCGAGGCCCCGGGCCGCCGTGTCGTAGCCGCGCGCGAAGTCGCCGCCGTCGACCCGCTCCACCTTGATGACCCGGGCGCCCAGGTCGGCGAGCTGCCGGGTCGCGAAGGGCGCGGACACGGCCTGTTCGACGGCGACGACGGTGATGCCCTCGAGAGGGAGCGGGAGGTGATCCATGGGGTGGATGATCTCCCTCGGACGGCGGCCTTGTCAGCAGTGCGGAGTCACTCGGTCCGTGCGTACCGGGACACGGCGAGCGGCAGGAACACCGCCGTCAGCACCAGGCACCAGGCGAGCGACCCGGCCACCGGGTGGGCCACCGGCCAGGCGGCGCCCGTGGGGACGGGCGCGTTGCCGAACAGGTCCCGCAGGGCCGTGGTCACCGCGCTGATCGGGTTCCACTCGGCGAGCGTGCGCAGCCAGCCCGGCAGGTTGTCGGTGGGGATGTACGCGTTGGACAGCAGCGGCAGCACGAAGGAGGACGCGCCGAGCTGCCCGGCCGCCTCCTCGCTGCGGGTCATGAGGCCCAGGAGGATCCCGGCGCAGGTGCAGGCGAACCGGAAGAGCAGCAGCAGCCCCACCGCGCCGGCGGCCCCGGCCGCCGACCCCTCGATCCGCCAGCCCACCGCGAGCCCGGTCAGCAGCAGCGGCACCGTGCCGACGGCCGTGACGACGAGGTCGGCGGCGGCCTGCCCGAGGGGGACGGCGGCCCGGCTCACCGGCATGGTGCGCAGCCGGTCCGCCACCCCCCGGTGGGTGTCCTGGGCCGCCTGGAACATCCCGGTCATCAGCCCGCCGGCGGCGGTCGCGACGAGCAGTCCGGGCACCAGGAAGGCGCGGTACTCCCGGCCGGGCACGGCCAGGGCGCTGCCGAACACATAGCCGAAGAACAGCAGCATGTTGACCGGCATCAGCTGGGTCAGGACCGCCAGCCCCGGGTTGTTGCGGACCCGGCGCAGCTGCCGGCCCGCCATCGCCAGCCCGTCGTACGCGAGCGCGCTCACGCCGCCACCTCCGCACGGCCGGCGGACTCGCCGGTGAGCCGCAGGAAGACATCGTCCAGGGTGGGCGGCCGGATGCCCGCGTCCAGCAACGGCACACCGGCCGCGTCCAGTTCGCGCACCAGCCGGGGCAGGGTCAGCGCCGGGTCGGTGGTGACCGCGCCGACGGCGTTCCGCTCCCGGTCGAGCACGGGCTCCCGCCCGGTCAGCCGGTCCAGCACGGCCGCCGCCCGGGTGAGCTCCCCGGCGTCCGCGACCACCGCCTCGGCGTACGACCCGATGACCGCCTTGAGCGCGGCGGGGGAGCCGGTGTGGGCGACCCGCCCGTGGTCCACCAGGGCGATGTCGTCGGCGAGCTGGTCGGCCTCCTCCAGGTACTGGGTGGTCAGCAGCACGGTCGTGCCGTCCGCCTTCAGCTCGCGCACCGCCTGCCAGATCCGGGCGCGGCTGGCCGGGTCGAGCCCGGTGCTGGGCTCGTCCAGGAAGAGCACGGCGGGGCGGCGCACCAGGCTCGCGGCGAGGTCGAGGCGCCGTCGCATGCCTCCGGAGTACGCGGAGGCCCTGCGGTCCGCCGCCTCGGTCAGTCCGAAGCGCTCCAGCAGCTCGTCGGCGCGGGCGGCCGGCCCGCGCACCCGGTGCAGCCGGGCGAACAGCCGCAGGTTCTCCCGGCCGGTGAGGTCGCCGTCGACCGAGGCGTACTGCCCGGTGACCCCGATCCGGCGCCGCACGGCCGCCGCCTCCCGCACCAGGTCGTGCCCGGCGACCCGGGCCGAGCCGCCGTCCGGGCGCAGCAGCGTGGTCAGCAGCCGCACCGCCGTCGTCTTCCCGGCCCCGTTCGGTCCGAGCAGCCCGCAGACCGTGCCCTCGGCGACGGCCAGATCCAGCCCGCGCAGGGCCCGCACCGCGCCGAAGCGCTTCTCCAGGCCCTCACTAAGTACAGCGTACGTAGTTGTCATGCCGGGACCTTACCGCACTACGTACGGTGTACGTAACTAGGATGGTGCCGAGGTGATCGATCGATGGCAGTCCGAGGGGCCGTCCCCGAGGTGATCTGGGCGCGCCCCGAGCGCGCCGGCCGGGGCCCGAGACCGGCGTACACGCGCGACGACATCGCCGCGGCCGCCGTCCGGATCGCCGACGGCCGGGGGCTCGACGCGGTGTCGATGCGGCACGTCGCCGCCGAACTGGGCTGCGGCACCATGTCGCTCTACAACTACGTCCCCCGCAAGGAGGACCTGTACGAGCTGATGGTGGACGCGGTCAGCGCCGAGCACGTCCGCTGGGAGCCGAGCGGCGACTGGCGGGCCGACATGCGCCGGGTGGCCCGGCAGACCCGCGAGCTGATGCGCCGGCACCCGTGGCTGCCGCGCCTGATGTCCCCCGTGTACGGCTTCAGCCCGAACGCCCTGCGCTATCTGGAGCACTGCCTGGCCTGTCTGGACCCGCTGGAGGAGCGCTACGGCACCAAGCTGGAGCTGATCGCCATGCTGAACGGCATGGTCACGACCTACGTCCGCAACGAACTCGACACCGCCGAGCGGGTCCGTGCCCTGCCGTGGACCGAGGACGAGGAGAACGCGGTCCGCATCGCCTACCTGGGCAGCCGGATCGCCACCGGCGCCTACCCGCGCATGGCGGCGGCGTTCGCCGAGGACGCCGGGCCGATCGACCTGGAGGCGGTGTTCGAACGGGCGGTGGAGCGGGTCATCGACGCGTTCGCGCCCCGCGGGGAGCCGTGATCGACCAGGAGCGCGCCCGGCGCCAGCTCGCCCTGATCGCCGAGGTGCTGACGGCGGCCGAGGCCGCCGGGATCCCGCTGTGGCTGCGCGGCGGCTGGGCCATGGACTTCTTCCTCGGCGAGGTCACCCGGGACCACGGGGACATCGACTGGTTCGCCGGGGCGCGTGACGCCCCGGCCCTCGCCGCTCTCCTCGTCCGGCTCGGCCACACACCGGTGCCGGGCCCGCCCGCCGGGCTCCAGCTCGACTTCGCCAAGGACGGCCTGGACAGCAGTTTCACCCTGATCGACCGGGACGCGGCGGGCCGGGTGACCGTGGCGGGCGGGCCCTGGGCCGGCACTCCCTGGCCGGACGGGCTGCTCGGCACCGAGCCCGGCCGGATCGGCGCGCTCCGGGCACCCATCGTCGACCCGCGCGTCCAGATCGAGATCAAGCGCATGATGCCGGTCTGGGACCCCTCCCGGCCCCGCCGGGCCAAGGACGCCGACGACATCGCCCGGCTGGAGGCCGCCCTGCGCCGGCGCACGGCCGGCTAGGTCCTCTCTCCCGCCTGCCTCGCGACGCCATGCACGCTCCCCCGGGTTCTTCGAGCAGGGGTCCCCACTCGCCGCACCGGGCCCAGACCCAAGTACGCCCGGTACGAGGGCCTGGAGCCGGCATTCCCCCAGCCGCCGGCCGGAAGGACACCCAGAGCACGCACCTGACGCCGCCCGGCCGCCCTTCGGGCGACGACGCGAATTGTCAGACAGGCCCTAGAGCAGCGCGAACTGCCCCTCCGGGCCCTCCTCCTGGTGGTCCAGCACCGAGGCGGGCCGCCGGGCCGGCTCCGGGACCGGCAGGACGCCCGCCCGCCGCAGCTCGGCCGCCGTCACCGCCGACACCGGCCGCAACCCGGCACGCGGCGCCCGCAGTTCCGCCAGCAGCGCGAGGACCGTGATCAGCTCCAGCAGCTCCGAGGTCCAGCGCTGCGGCCAGGCGGCCGGGCGGATCGCGGCGAGCGTGCCCGGCTCGGCCGGCGCGGTACGGGCCGCGAACCAGGACTCCAGGACCCGGACCCCGGCCGCCTCGAACTCCCAGGCCGCGGCCGGAACCGGGGAGATCCGGCCCTCGTCCAGGTACAGGGCCTCCTCGCCGGGGTCGTAGCGCAGGGCCAGGGGACGGTCCGGCAGCGGCGCGCGGACGTACGGCCGGCGGCCCCCCGGCAGCCTGGGCCGCTCCCCGTCCCGGCACATCAGCCACAGCGCCCGGCGGCCCAGCGCCACACCGGACGCCCACACTCCGGCGTCGTCGGTGAGCGGCACGGTCAGGTCCGGGCGGACGGCCGCCACGATCCAGGCCAGCACGTCCGCCGCCGAGGGGCGTACGCCCAGCCGCGCCGACAGCACGTCCAGCAGACCCGGGGCCAGATTCGGCTCGGTCCCGCCGGGACGGCGGTACAGCGGGCGGATCCGGCCGGTGCGCAGCGCGGGCAGGAGCGGGGTCGCCAGCAGCGGGAGGTCCGCGTCGCCCGACTCGGCCGTGAACACCTGCCGCGCGTCCGCCACCCGCCACAGCTCCGGGCGGGCCGCGTCGATCAGCCGGTGGTCCGGGATCAGCCACCGCTCGTCGAACGGCGCGGCCAGCACCCGCACGGGCTCCGCGCACGGCCCCGCGGCCCGGGCGAGCCGCTCGGTACCGGTGGACTGACCGGGCAACTGGGCCACGGCCGAGGTGAGCGCGCGGGCCCGGGTCGGCTCGAACAGCGCCTCCCGCCGGGCCCCCTCGGCCTTCAGCAGCGCGTCCCAGCGGGACCGCAGCGAGCCCGGATCGGCCGCCGTCGGCCAGGCCCGGCCCGGCCGCAACGGTGCGACGGACCACGGCATGAGGTCCGCCAGCGGCGGAGCGTCGTCCTGCGTCACGGTGGGCATGGTACGGCCTCGACCGCCCCTGGTTCAGGTGGCGTCGAGAGTGACCGTGAACGAGAACCGGTCCCCCCGGTAGTGGATGACGGCCACGTCCAGCACCCGCCCCTCGCCGTCGTACGTCACCCCGGTGTAGTGCAGGATCGGGCTGAGCAGCGGCACGTCGAGCAGCCGCGCCGTCTCCGGGTCGGCGAGCCGTGCCTGCACCGTGTCGGTGATCCGGCTGATGTCGGCCTTCACCACGTCCCGCAGCACCTTGGTCATCGGCCAGCGCACCAGGTCGTCCGGGTCGATCCGGTCGGCCAGGTCGGGCCGGACGTGGTTGACGGCGTGGTTGGTCGGCTCCCCGGTCTTCTCGTCACCGCGCAGCCGGTGGTACGCCCCGACCTCCGTGACGTCCGGGAAGTACTCGGCGAGCGCGGCCGGCACCGGCACCCGGCCGTGCTCCAGCAGTTCGGTCGTCATCCCGGACTGCTGGGCCACGATGGCGTCCACCGAGCCCAGCAGCCGCACCGGCGCCCCGCGCCGCACCCCGGGCTCGATGAACGTGCCGCGCCGCCGGTGCCGGCTGATCAGCCCCTCGTCCTCCAGCTCCTTCAGCGCCTGGCGCATCGTCAGCACACTCACGCCGTAGTGCCGCGCCAGCCGCTCCTCGGTGGGCAGCCGCAGCGGGTCCTCGGGGGAGCGGCCCAGTATCGAGGCGCGCAGCGACTGCGACACCTGGTACCACAGCGGCAGCTTGCGGTTCAGGACGATGGAGTCAGGGGCGAAGGAGGTCACGCGGCTATCCGTACCCGGCCGGGAACCCCGTGCGCAACGTCGGCCGTCACCCCCGGAAGTGCCGCTGGAGTCCCTGCCACACATCGTCGTAGCGCCGCTGGAGGTGGTCCGCCCCGGCCGCGTGCGGAGTGAGCGTCACCGGCCAGCGGGTCTCGAACATGAAGGCCAGTCCGTCGTCGACCTTGTGCGGCCGCAGCTCGGCCGCGCTCGCCCGGTCGAACGTCTCCCGGTCCGGGCCGTGCGCCGACATCATGTTGTGCAGCGAGCCGCCGCCGGGCACGAAGCCCTCCGCCTTGGCGTCGTAGGCGCCCTCGATCAGGCCCATGTACTCGCTCATCACGTTCCGGTGGAAGTACGGCGGCCGGAAGGTGTCCTCGCCCACCAGCCAGCGCGGCGCGAACACCACGAAGTCCACGCCGGCCAGGCCCGGGGTGTCCGACGGGGAGGTCAGCACCGTGAAGATCGACGGGTCCGGGTGGTCGTAGGAGATGGTGCCGATCACATTGAACCGGCGCAGGTCATAGACGTACGGCACATGGTTGCCGTGCCAGGCGACCACATCCAGGGGGCTGTGGTCGTAGGTGGCGGTCCACAGGTTGCCGCAGAACTTGTTCACCACCTCCACCGGGCCCTCGACGTCCTCGTACGCGGCGACCGGCGCCTGGAAGTCCCGGGGATTGGCGAGGCCGTTGGCACCGATGGGACCGAGGTCGGGCAGCCGGAACGGCGCGCCGTAGTTCTCGCACACATAGCCGCGCGCGGAGTCGTCCAGCAGTTCCACACGGAACCGGACCCCACGGGGGATCAGTGCCACATGGGCCGGCTCCGCATGCAGCCGGCCGAACTCGGTGTGCAGCAGCAGCCCGCCGCGCTCGGGAACGATCAGCAGCTCGCCGTCGGCGTCGGAGAAGACCCGCTCCATCGAGGCGTTGGCGTGGTACAGGTGCACGGCCATGCCGGTGCGCTGGGTCGCGTCGCCGTTGCCGCCCAGCGTCCACAGCCCGCCGAGGAAGTCGGTGCCGGCCGGGGGCTCGGGCAGCGGGTTCCAGCGCAGCCGGTTGGGGTCGGGCACCGTCTCGGCGAAGGGCGCCGTGCGCAGCGCGCCGTTGCCGGTGCGGGTGAACGGGGGATGGGCGGCGGAGGGGCGGATGCGGTAGAGCCACGAGCGCCGGTTGTGCGCGCGCGGCTCGGTGAACGCCGTACCGCTCAGCTGCTCGGCGTACAGGCCGAGGGGTGCGCGCTGCGGCGAGTTGCGGCCCTCGGGCAGGGCGCCCGGCACCGCCTCCGAGGCGTGCTCATTGCCGAACCCGGTCAGGTACGACAGCCCCTCGGCGGTCTTCCGCGCTCCCCCGTGCTCGAACGCGCTCGCGCGGGAGGTGCCCCCATCGCTCATGATCGCTCCTCGTGCTCCTGATTCCTATGCATCACCGTAGGAATGAGTGGGGGCCCGCGCAAGAGGGATTTCCGGTCCTCCCTCCGGGGTAGGGCGCGAACCAGACCTGAGACGGATCCGGGGCACCGGGGCGCTGATCTACGCTCCCGATCATGTCGTGGAAGAAGTGGACGCGCGGGCGGCTCACCGCGCTCGTGATGTGCGTCCTGCTGCCGTGGGGAGCGGCGGCGTGCGCAACCGGTGAGGCGCACGAGGGCACGGTCTCGCCGTCGCCCGCGGGAAAGGTGCTGGACAGCACCGACGAGACCGGCCGCAATCTGCGCGAGGTGCCCGAGCGGAACGCGCCCGCGGTCGCCGTCGAGGTCACCCCGGACCCGTCCGGCGGCTGGGACGTGCGGCTGAGCCTGCGGCACTTCCGCTGCTCCGCGCCCGGCACCCGGCCGGCCGCGGTCCTCGGGCGCGGACTCGTCCAGCTCTACGTCGACGGCCGCCGGGTGGCCCGGCTGCACACCCCCGCCTACCACCTGGCCGCCGACCGCGTCCCGCACGGCACCCACCAGGTCACCGCCCGGCTGTACGCCGACGACGGCACGGTCTGGGCGGTCCGGGGCAAGCCGGTCGAGAACACGGCGGACGTCACGGTCTCCGACGCGGAGACGAGCACGGGCCGCCCGCGCGGCGCGTCCACCCCGGCCGCCCGGGGCACGTGAGCCGGGGGCTCCCGTGCGGGGCGGCGGCCGGACGCGTCCAGCGGCCCGGACGGGTGGCCTGCCGCCCGGGCCCCGCTCAGTACCGACGGCCCGGTGGCCGGGGGCGGTTCGTCGGGCTGAGCGGTCCGGCGGTGTGCGGGGACGGTCGGGCGGGGCGTGGGTTCGTGGGCGTTCGGCGGCGGGGGTTGGTTGGTGCCGGTGGTCTGGTGGCTGGGATGGCGGTGTGCGTGGGCGGTTTGTCGGTCGTGCGGGGAGGCGGCTGGGTGGGGTCCGCACCGGGGGGCTCGGGGGCCGGGCGGGGCCTGTCGGTGTGGGTGGCCCTCGGCCGTGAGGTGGCGGCGGAGCGGGGCCAGGGTTCGCCGGTGCCGGTGCCGGTGCCGGTGCCGGTGCCGGTGCCGGTGCCGGTGCCCGGTTCCGTGTGGTCGGGGTCGGCCGGCGGGTGTCGGTGGTCCGGCGGCCGGGACGGTCCGGGTGGGCGGCTTGTCGGTCGTGCGGGGCCCGTCGGTGTGGCCGTGAGCGGGCGGTCGTGCGGGGCCCGGGGTCGTGGGTGCGCAGTGCCTGGTGTCCGGTCCGCGTGGCCGGAGCGGGTCCCTCGGCGCGGGCGGGGCGACGGCCGTGCGGGAACGCACTGGGCGCGGCCCGTGTTGGGGAAGTGCTCAGGGACCGGGCGGGTCCGTCCCTCGGCTGTCGGCCGGGTGCGGGGCCCGCGTCGGTGGGGGAGTGGCACCGCGACCCCGCTCCGTACCCTGAGGCGAGGTTCACGTGTCTCCGGTGGAAAGGCATCATGAAGCCCGTGCCCCATGCGACATCGCTCCGTCGCGCGCCCGTTCAGCGGCGCAGCGCCGAGCGGCTCACCCGGATCCTGGACGCCTGCGCCGGTCTTCTCGACGAGGTCGGCTACGACGCCCTGAGCACCCGCGCCGTCGCCCAGCGCGCCGGTGTCCCCATCGGCTCGGTCTACCGGTTCTTCGGCAACAAGCGGGAGATGGCCGACGCCCTCGCCCAGCGCAACCTGGAACGCTACGCCGAGCGCGTCACCGGGCGGCTGGGCAAGACCCGCGCGGGGGACTGGCGGGCCGCCATGGACGCCGTCCTGGACGAGTACCTCGCGATGAAGCGCACCGCACCCGGCTTCTCCCTGGTCGACTTCGGCAACCAGATCCCGGTCGGCTGCCGCCACGACGAGCCCAACACCCGCGTCTCCGACCGGCTCACCGAACTGCTCGCCGGCTATCTCGGCCGCACCCCCGACGCGGACCTGCGGCGGGTCTTCCTGGTCGCCGTGGAGAGCGCCGACACCCTCGTCCAACTGGCCTTCCGGATCGACCCGCAGGGCGACGAGGCGGTCATCGCCGAGACCCGGGAGCTGCTGCGGGCCTATCTGGCCCGCGTACTCGACTGAACAACCCCGCGCCTGACCTGGACTTTTGCGCTTATTGCTCGCACGTCGACATCTTGTTAACGCCGGTTGAACGGACCTAACGTCAACGCACCGCCGACCCCCAGGTGGGATGTTCAAGGGCGAACGTTAGGTATTCCATTCATGCTGACCATCCTCGGCTTCGCCATGATCGCGACCTTCCTGGTCCTGATCATGCTGAAGAAGATGTCGCCGATCGCGGCGCTCGTGCTCGTCCCCGCGCTGTTCTGCGTGTTCGTGGGCAAGGGCGGCAAACTCGGTGACTACGTCATCGACGGCGTCACCAGCCTCGCCCCCACCGCGGCGATGCTCATGTTCGCGATCGTCTACTTCGGTGTGATGATCGACGTCGGCCTCTTCGACCCCGTCGTCCGGGGCATCCTGAAGTTCTGCAAGGCCGACCCGCTGCGGATCGTGGTCGGCACGGCGGTCCTCGCCGCGATCGTCTCCCTGGACGGCGACGGCTCCACCACCTTCATGATCACCGTCTCGGCGATGTACCCCCTCTACAAGCGCCTGAAGATGTCCTTGGTCGTGATGACCGGCGTCGCCGCCATGGCCAACGGCGTGATGAACACGCTCCCCTGGGGCGGCCCCACCGCCCGCGCCGCCACCGCGCTGAAGGTGGACGCGAGCGACATCTTCGTACCGATGATCCCGGCCCTCGCCATGGGCCTGCTGTTCGTCCTCGTCCTCTCCTACGTCCTCGGCCGCCGCGAACGGGCGCGGCTCGGTGTGCTCACGCTGGACGAGGCGCTGGTGGAGGAACCCGAGACGGTCCTGGCGGGCACCGCCCCCGCCGCACAGGCCGGCGGCGGTTCCGGCGCCGGCGTCACGCACCTCCCCGACGAGCCCGCCGACGACGGCTTCCAGGGCCTGGACCCGGACCGCCCCACCCTGCGTCCGAAGCTGTACTGGTTCAACGCGCTGCTCACCGTCGTCCTGCTCACCGCCATGATCATGGAGTGGCTGCCGATCCCGGTGCTGTTCCTGCTCGGCGCCGCCCTCGCCCTGACCGTCAACTTCCCGCACATGCCGGACCAGAAGGCCCGGATCGCCGCCCACGCGGAGAACGTCCTCAACGTCTCCGGCATGGTCTTCGCCGCCGCCGTCTTCACCGGCGTCCTCCAGGGCACCGGCATGGTCGACCACATGGCGAAGTGGCTGGTGGACAACGTCCCCGACGGCATGGGCCCGCACATGGCCCTCGTCACCGGCGTGCTGAGCATCCCGCTCACGTACTTCATGTCCAACGACGGCTTCTACTTCGGCGTCCTCCCGGTGCTCGCCGAGGCGGGCCACGCGCACGGCGTCTCCTCGCTGGAGATCGCCCGCGCCTCGATCGCCGGCCAGCCGCTGCACATGTCCAGCCCGCTCGTCCCGGCCGTCTACGTCCTGGTCGGCATGGCCAAGGTGGAGTTCGGCGACCACACCCGGTTCGTGGTCAAGTGGGCCGCCCTCACCTCCCTGGTGGTGCTCGGCTCCGCGCTCCTGTTCGCCATCGTCTGATCACCTCCGGAAGGACCTCGCCCATGGCGCCCGGTGGGAACCGCGGCTGGCTGCTCCGCCTCGTCATCGCCTTCGGCTGCGCACAGGGGGCGGTGTCGATGGCCCGCCCCGCCGTCTCCTACCGGGCCCTCGCACTGGGCGCCGACGAGCGTGCGGTCGGCGTCATCGCCGGTGTCTACGCCCTGCTGCCGCTGTTCGCCGCCGTACCGCTCGGCCGCCGCACCGACCACGGCCGCTGCGCGCCCCTGCTGCCCGCGGGCGTGGTCCTCATCGCGGGCGGCTGCGCCCTGAGCGGGCTGGCCGGCTCCCTGTGGGCGATGGCCCTGTGGAGCGGGGTGATGGGCCTCGGCCACCTGTGCTTCGTGATCGGCGCCCAGTCGCTGGTGGCCCGCCAGTCCGCGCCGCACGAACAGGACCGCAATTTCGGCCACTTCACCATCGGCGCCTCCCTCGGCCAGCTCGTCGGCCCGCTCGCGGCGGGCGCCCTCGTCGGCGGCCCCGACCTCGCGCACAGCAGCGCGCTCGCCCTCGTCACGGCGGGCGCGGGCGCCGCCGTCGCGTTCACCGCGCTGTGGCGCATCGAGGACCGTACGGCCGTCACGGCACGCGCGCCGCGCGGCGGACGGGTGCCGGTCGCGGGCATCCTGCGCGCCCGGGGCGTCCCCGCGGGCATGCTGATCAGCCTCTCGGTGCTGTCCGCGACCGACATCCTCACCGCCTATCTGCCGGTGGTCGGCGAACACCGGGACATCGCTCCCGCGGTGATCGGCGTCCTGCTCGGCCTGCGGGCCGGCGCCACCATCGCCTGCCGGCTCGTCCTCACCCCGCTGCTGCGGCTGCTCGGCAGGCCCGCGCTGCTCACCGTGACCTGTCTGCTGGCGGCCCTGCTGTGCGCGGGGGTGGCGCTGCCGGTGCCGGTGTGGGCGCTCGGCGCGATGCTCACGCTCCTCGGCTTCTGCCTGGGCGTGGGGCAGCCGCTGTCGATGACGACGGTGGTACAGGCGGCGCCCGAGGAGGCCCGCTCCACCGCGCTCGCCCTGCGGCTGACCGGCAACCGGCTGGGCCAGGTCGCCGCTCCGGCCGCCGCGGGCCTGGTCGCCGGGCTGGCGGGGGTGGCGGCGCCGTTCGTGATGCTGGGCGGGCTGCTGCTGGTCTCTTCGGGGGTCGCGCTGCGCTCGCCCGGGCAGCCCCGGGAGGGGGCCGGACGGGTGACGCGGGAGCGGCGCGCGGGCCGGGGACTGCGCCGCACGAGCGATATCTGACGGCGCGCCCGGCGTCGTTGCCGGGGTCCGGGCGGGTCATGAGGCAGGGTCCAGGCGAAAGAGCGATTTGTATGAAAATCGTCTGAACCCGGAGGATTGCGCATGCCCACCCTGACACTCCCCCGTGCAGTCGGCCCCCGCGCGGGTGCCACCGTCGTCCTCACCGCCCTGGCCGCGGCGGGCGCGTCGTGGGTGGCGGCGCCGAACGCGGCGGCCCAGGGGGAGAACGGCGACATCAGGATCCACAACGCCCGCTCGACCAACCCTCCGTCGTTCATCGGCTCGGCCAAGGACGACCCGGTGGTCTGCAAGTTCTTCCTGGAGGCCGTCAACTTCGACACCCTGACCAGCATCGCGTACACGATCACGCCGCAGCCCCCGCTGCCCACCGCCGCCACCGTGACCGGCATCATCCAACTGGCCGGCGGTGCCGGGCACACCGACCCGCTGGGGCTGGCGGACGGGCAGTACAAGATCAGCTGGACCGTGGGGGCGCCCCCGGCCCTGAAGGAGAAGGTCTTCCGCGTCAACTGCCACGACGGCAAGGTGGAGGGCGCGCCCGGCGGCCAGATCGAGGACCACCAGGAGCACAACGGGGAGCACCAGGACAACGGGGGCTGGGGACAGAGCGACCACGACGGCCCGAAGGGCGGTGTGCACGCGGGCGGCGGCGGTCTCATCGACAGGGCCGCCGCGTACTCCCCGGTGGCCGCCGCGGCGGCCGTGGGCCTGGTCGCCGTCAGTGCCGCCGTGTACGTCCGGCTGATCCGCCGCCGCCCCCATGGCGCCGCGTAGACGGCGCAGGCCCTGGTACCGGACCCGCGCCTACCGCCTGGTGAGGACGGCCGTGCTGGTGACCGTCCTCGTGACGGTCGGCTCGCGCTGCGCGGGACGGGACACGCCGGCCACGGCCGGCCGGGCGGGCGGCGCGGCCGAGGCGGCGGCCCCGCCCGCGCCGCCCGCCCCGCCGCCCCGCCCGCTGCCCCGGTCCCGGCCGACCTCGTTCCGCGTGCCCTCCCTGGGCATCGACGCCCCGGTCGTCCCGCTCCGCCTGGACGCCAACCGGGAGCTGGAGACACCGCCGGTGGACCGGCCCCGGCTGGTCGGCTGGTACGAGGGCGGTCCCACGCCGGGCGAGGCCGGCACCGCGGTCGCCGTCGGCCACCGCGACACCCGCAGCGGACCCGCGGTCTTCGCCGGACTCGCCCAGGTGAAGCCGGGCAAGGCCGTCGAGGTACGGCGGGCGGACGGACGTACCGCCGTCTACTCCGTGGACCGGGTGAAGGTCTTCGACAAGGCCGGCTTCCCCGACCGGGAGGTCTACGGCACGACCGGGCGCCCGGAGCTGCGAATCATGACCTGCGGCGGCCTGTTCAGCCGACGCACCGGCTACACCAGCAACGTGGTGGTCTTCGCCCATCTGGCGGCGGCGAGATGACCGCCGGGCGCGCTGGTCCGGCGACGCCCGGCCCCCGACGATCCGGCGGCTTGACACGCGGCGAACCGGCTGGCGCCCGGTAAACCGGTGCCCAGCGGCCCGGCACTTGGCGTCTGTCGATCCGGCGTCCGTCGAACCCGGCGCGCGGCGAACCGCCCGGCGCCCGGTGAACCGGCGCCCGGCGCTCCTCGATTCGGCGGTCTGGCGGCCAGTGGACTGCCTCCGGTGAACGGATGCTCGGCGCCCCGGCGCCCCGGCGGCCAGCGGACTGCCTCCGGCGATCCGGCGCCCGGTGAACCGGTCGGCACCCAGTGGCCCGGGCTCGCCGATCCGGCGGCTTGGCGGTCCGGCGCTCGGCGAGCCGGTCGGCTCCTGGTGGCCCGGTGCTCAGCGATCCGGTGGCCAGTGGACCGCCTCCGGCGAACGGGGACACGGCGTCCCGGCGGTCAGCGGACCGCGTCCGGCGAACCGATGCTCGGCGATCTGGTGGTCCGGCGTCCGGCGAGCCGGTGCTTGGCGTCCGGCGATCCGCGGGCTGACGGTCGGCGGACCGCTTCTGGCGAACCGGCGGTCAGCGGTCCGGCGCTGGGTGATCCGGTCGGCACCCGGTGACCCGGTGGCCCGGTGGCCCGGTGCTCAGCGATCCGGTGGCCAGCCGACCGCCTCCGGCGAACGGGGACACGGCGTCCCGGCGGTCAGCGGACCGCGCCCGGCGGTCCGGCGCTCGGCGTTCAGCGGTCCGGCGCTCAGCGATCCGGTGGCCACCGGACCGCCTCCGGCGAACCGGCGCCCGGCGAACCGGTCGGCACCCAGCGGCCCACGACCGACGGCCGACGACCGGCGGCCGACGACCGGCGGTCCGCCTCCGCCCCGGCACCCGGCGAAAGGCGTGACCTGGCGCCCCGCGCCCGGCGAGCCCGTGCCCGGCGAGCCCGTGCCCAGCGAGTCCGCGCCCGGCGAACCGTGCCCATCGAACCCGGCCCGGTCGGGCCGTGGGCTTCGGGTCCGCGGTGGTCGGGTCGTCCGCGATGATGGCTCGGTACGCCCTGTGGCCAGGGAATGTCTGGCGCAACAAAACTATCACCGCTAGTTTGTGTGCCGGACGACGCGGACCTCGCCGGGAGGACACACCATGAAGGCACATGACGCCCTGTACATCGACGGCGCCTGGCGCCCCGCCGCGAGCGGGGACGTGATCGAGGTCGTCAACCCCGCCGACGAGCAGGTCATCGGCAAGGTCCCGGCGGGCGGCGCGCTGGACGTCGACACCGCCGTACGGGCCGCCCGCGCCGCCCTGCCCGCCTGGGCCGCCACACCCCCGGCCGAACGCGCCGCCCGCCTCGCCGCCCTGCACCGCGCCCTCGTCGAGCGCAAGGACGAGATCGCCGAGACGGTCACCGCCGAGCTGGGCTCACCGCTGAAGTTCTCCCAGGCCGTGCACACGGCCGTGCCCCTCGCGGTCGCCGCCTCCTTCGCCGAACTGGCCGCGAGCCACTCCTTCGAGGAGAAGGTCGGCAACTCCACGGTCCTGCACGAGCCCATCGGCGTGGTCGGCGCGATCACCCCCTGGAACTACCCGCTCCACCAGATCGTCGCCAAGGCCGCCCCGGCCCTCGCCGCCGGCTGCACGATCGTCCTCAAGCCCGCCGAGGACACCCCGCTCGTCGCCCAGCTGTTCGCCGAGGCGGTGCACGAGGCGGGCGTACCCGCGGGTGTGTTCAACCTGGTCACCGGCCTCGGCCCGGTCGCCGGGCAGGCCCTCGCCGAGCATCCCGGGGTCGACCTGGTGTCCTTCACCGGCTCCACCGCGATCGGCCGGCAGATCGGCGCGGTGGCCGGCGCGGCCGTGAAGAAGGTCGCCCTGGAGCTGGGCGGCAAGTCCGCCAACGTCATCCTGCCGAGCGCCGACCTCGCCCGGGCGGTGAACGTCGGCGTCGCCAACGTGATGTCCAACTCCGGCCAGACGTGCAGCGCCTGGACCCGCATGCTGGTCCACCGCGACCAGTACGCCGAGGCTGTCGAGCTGGCCGCCACCGCCGCCGCCAAGTACGGCGACCGGATCGGCCCGGTGGTCAGCGCCAAGCAGCAGGCGCGGGTGCGCGGTTACATCGAGAAGGGCGTCGCCGAGGGCGCCCGGCTGGTCGCGGGCGGCCCCGAGGCCCCGCACGAGCGCGGCTGGTTCGTCAGCCCGACCGTCTTCGCCGACGTCACCCCGGAGATGACGATCGCCCAGGAGGAGATCTTCGGCCCGGTCCTCACGATCCTGCGCTACGAGGACGAGGAGGACGCCCTGCGCATCGCCAACGGCACGGTGTACGGGCTCGCGGGCGCGGTCTGGGCCGGCGAGGAGGCCGAGGCGGTGGCCTTCGCGCGCCGCATGGACACCGGTCAGGTCGACATCAACGGCGGCCGGTTCAACCCCCTCGCGCCCTTCGGCGGTTACAAGCAGTCCGGCGTCGGCCGGGAGCTCGGCAGTCACGGACTCGCCGAGTACCTGCAGACCAAGTCCCTCCAGTTCTGAGGAGTCCGCGACCATGGCCGTACGAGCCGCCGTCCTGCCCGCCGTCGGTGCCCCGCTGGAGATCACCGGCATCGAGCTGCCCGACCCCGGCCCCGGACAGGTCCGGGTCCGCCTCGCCGCCGCCGGCGTGTGCCACTCCGACCTGTCCCTGTCCAACGGCACCATGCGGGTGCCGGTCCCGGCCGTCCTCGGCCACGAGGGCGCCGGCACGGTCGTCGCCGTCGGCGAGGGCGTCACCCATGTCGCCCCCGGCAGCCCCGTGGTCCTCAACTGGGCCCCATCCTGCGGCAGTTGCCACGCCTGTGGGCTCGGCGAGGTCTGGCTCTGCGCCAACGCGCTGAACGGCTCCGCCGACGTCTACGCCCGCACCA
Source organism: Streptomyces sp. NPDC038707 (assembly GCF_040636485.1). NCBI lineage: Bacteria > Bacillati > Actinomycetota > Actinomycetes > Kitasatosporales > Streptomycetaceae > Streptomyces > Streptomyces sp. NPDC038707. The sequence goes on along the minus strand of NZ_JBEZUP010000023.1, from coordinate 29,390 downwards.
CCGACGGCACCGAGCTGCACCCCGGCCTGAACGTGGCCGCGTTCGCCGAGGAGACGGTGGTCTCCGCCTCCTGTGTGCTGCCGGTGCCGGACGGGGTGGAACCGGCCGACGCCGCCCTCCTCGGCTGCGCGGTGCTCACCGGTTACGGCGCCGTCCACTACTCGGCGCGGGTCCGGGCCGGCGAGACGGTCGCCGTGTTCGGTGTCGGCGGGGTGGGGCTGGCCGCGCTCCAGTCGGCCCGGATCGCGGGCGCGTCCCGGATCGTCGCCGTCGACGTCTCGCCCGCGAAGGAGGAACTGGCCCGCGCGGCCGGCGCCACGGACTACGTCCTCGCCTCCGACACCACGCCCCGCGAGATCCGCGCCCTCACCGGCAAGCAGGGCGTCGACGTGGCCGTGGAGTGCGTGGGCCGCGCGGTCTCCATCCGCGCGGCCTGGGAGTCCACCCGCCGGGGCGGCCGGACCACGGTCGTCGGCATCGGCGGCAAGGACCAGCAGGTCACCTTCAACGCCCTGGAACTCTTCCACTGGGGCCGCACCCTGTCCGGTTGCGTCTACGGCAACAGCGACCCCTCCCGCGACGTGCCCCTCCTCGCGGAGCACATCAGGCAGGGCCGCCTCGACCTCTCCACCCTGGTCACCGACCGCATCACCCTGGAGGACATCCCGGCGGCCTTCGACAACATGCTCGCGGGGAAGGGCGGCCGGGCGGTGGTGGTGTTCTGAGGCCGGCCCTCACCGCAGCGCACCGGACGGGATGCCGAGCAGGTCGGACATGACCCGCTCGCCGACGGGAGTGATCCGCACGGCCCGTCCGCTGCCCACCCGCACGCACCACCCGGCCTCCAGCGCCCGCCGGCACAGCGCCGCCCCCGCCGCCCCGGCGAGATGGGGGCGGCGCTCGGTCCAGTCCAGGCAGGCGCGGGCGAGCGGGCGGCGGCCGGCGGCGCCGAGCGGGATGCCGGCCGCGCCGAACCACTCCAGCCCGGCGTCGGTCAGCGCGAACCCGGTGTCCTGCCGCAGCAGCCCCCGCTCGGTCAGCGCGTCGGTGACCACGATGCCCAGCCGCCCGGCGAGATGGTCGTAGCAGGTCCGCCCCCGGGCCAACGCGGCTCCGGCGCTCGCCTCGCGCAGCCCCCGGGGAGGCCGCCGTGCCTCCGCCGCGGGCACCTGCGCGGCGAGATCCTCCACCAGCTGCGCCACCCGCGGGCCGGCCAGCCGTACGTACCGGTGCCGTCCCTGCCGCTCCTCGGCGAGCAGTCCGCCGGCCACCAGCCGGTGCAGGTGCTCGCTCAGCGTGGAGGGGGCCACCCCGGCGTGCCGGGCCAGCTCGCCGGCCGTCCACGCCCGCCCGTCCAGCAGTGCCAGCAGGCACGCGGCCCGCGTCCGGTCGGCGATCAGCCCGGCCAGCGCGGCGAGGCCGTCGGCCAGGGGGTCCTCGATGCTCATGCCTCCAGCATGGGACATCCATGCTTCGGCGGTCGCCGAAGCGTCACACCCGTACCCGCTCGTACTGCTGCGCCAGCCCGTCCAGCAGCGCACCGAGGCCCGTCTCGAAGGCCCGCTCGTCGATCTTCTCCTGCTGTTCGGCGAGCAGATGGGCCTGCCCCAGGTGGGGATAGTCGGCCGGATCGTAGGCGCTCGCGTCGTCCACGAAGCCGCCGGCGAACGAACCGAGCGCCGAGCCCATGATGAAGTACCGCATCAGCGCGCCGATGGAGGTGGCCTGGGCCGGCGGCCAGCCGGCGTCGACCATCGCGCCGTAGACCGCGTCGGCCAGCCGCAGCGCGGCCGGGCGGCGGCCAGGGCCCCGGGCGAGGACCGGGACGATGTTCGGATGGTCGCGCAGGGCGGCCCGGTAGGAGACCGCCCAGTCGTGCAGCGCCGTCCGCCAGTCGCGGCCGTCCTCGAACACCGACAGGTCGACCTGCGCGCTCACCGAGTCCGCGACGGCCTCCAGGATCTCGTCCTTGGTGCGGAAGTGGTTGTAGAGCGAGGGCCCGCTCACCCCCAGCTCGGCCGCGAGGCGCCGGGTGGAGACGGCCGCCAGGCCCTCCCGGTCCACGAGGTCCCGGGCCGTCTCGACGATCCGGTCGGGGCTGAGGAGGGGCTTGCGCGGTCGGGCCATGGCGCACATAGTAGGGCTGCGAACCAGAAACTAGCAGTGCTAATTTAAATGTACGGCTTTCAAGAGCCGTCGACGGATCCGTTCGGTGTGTGGGGTGATCTCGTGGTGAACCTGGGGCTCAGCGAGGAGCAGGCGGCCGTGCGGCAGCTCGCCCGGGACTTCGTGGAGCGCGAGATCGCCCCGCACGTGGTCGCCTGGGACCGCGCCGAGGAGGTGGACCGGGGCATCGTCAAGAAGCTCGGCGACGTCGGCTTCCTCGGTCTGACCATCGACGAGGAGTACGGCGGCTCGGGCGGCGACCATCTCGCGTACTGCCTGGTCACCGAGGAGCTGGGCCGCGGCGACTCCTCCGTGCGCGGCATCGTCTCCGTCTCCCTCGGGCTCGTCGCCAAGACCGTCGCCGCCTGGGGCAGCGAGGAGCAGAAGCGGCGCTGGCTGCCCGGGCTCACCGCGGGCGAGTACGTCGGCTGCTTCGGCCTCACCGAGCCCGGTACCGGCTCCGACGCGGGCAGCCTCACCACCCGCGCCGTGCGCGACGGCGACGACTACGTGGTCAACGGCAGCAAGATGTTCATCACCAACGGCACCTGGGCGGACGTCGTCCTGCTCTTCGCCCGCTCCACCGACGCCCCCGGCCACAAGGGCGTCTCCGCCTTCCTGATCCCCACCGACACGCCCGGCCTGACCCGCCGCACCATCCACGGCAAGCTGGGCCTGCGCGGCCAGGCCACCGCCGAACTGGTGCTGGAGGACGTGCGCGTGCCCGCCTCCGCCCTGCTCGGCACGGAGGGCAAGGGCTTCAACGTCGCCATGTCCGCGCTCGCCAAGGGCCGGATGTCCGTGGCCGCCGGCTGCGTCGGGATAGCCCAGGCCGCGCTGGACGCGGCCGTCGCCTACGCGGGCGAGCGCGAGCAGTTCGGCACCCCCATCGCCCACCACCAGCTGGTGCAGGAACTGCTCAGCGACATCGCCGTGGACGTGGACGCGGCCCGCCTGCTGACCTGGCGGGTCGCCGATCTGATCGACCGCGGGGAGCCGTTCGCCGTGGAGTCGTCCAAGGCCAAGCTGTTCGCCTCCGAGGCCGCCGTCCGCGCCGCCAACAACGCCCTCCAGGTCTTCGGCGGTTACGGCTACATCGACGAGTACCCGGTCGGCAAACTGCTGCGCGACGCCCGCGTGATGACCCTCTACGAAGGCACCAGCCAGATCCAGAAGCTGCTCATCGGGCGGGCCCTGACCGGAGTGTCGGCTTTCTGAGTACCTCCTGAGTACTCCGGCGGATGTCCCGGGCGCCGCGGGCGCCGATGCTGGGGCCATGAGCGACACACCGGTCAGACAGCAGAGCACGACCGCCTTCTACGGCCAGGCCGTGGCCTCCTTCTCGGTCGCCCTGGCGGCCACCGGCATCGGCATCCTCCGGCTGGAGGCGAGTGCCTGGATCCGCGGCTTCCTGGCCATCGCCGTGCTGTACCTCGTCACCTCCGCCTTCACCCTCGCCAAGGTGATCCGCGACCGGCAGGAGGCCGGGCAGCTGGTCAGCCGGGTCGACCAGGCCCGGCTGGAGAAGCTGCTCGCCGAGCACGACCCCTTCGACAAGGTCTGAGCGGCCACACTAAGCGCCCGCTCACCGTCGGCGGTATGGTGGTGCTCCTGTCACCGAGAGGGGCGAGCGAGCGATGAGTACGGCGGAGGAGACGACCGGCGGCGAAGTGGAGCCGTGGGAAGAGGTCACCCCGGACGCGGCCCGGCGGCTGCTCGTCGCCGCCGTGGAGGCCTTCGCCGAGCGCGGCTACCACGCCACGACGACCCGGGACATCGCGGGCCGCGCCGGCATGAGCCCGGCCGCGCTGTACATCCACTACAAGACCAAGGAAGAACTGCTCCACCGGATCAGCCGGATCGGCCACGACAAGGCCCTCGGCATCCTGCGCGCCGCCGCCCGCCGCGAGGGCACCGCCAAGGAGCGGCTGGCCGACGCGGTCGCCTCCTTCGTCCGCTGGCACGCGGGGCGGCGCACCACCGCGCGGGTCGTGCAGTACGAGCTGGACGCCCTCGGCCCCGACGCCCGCGCGGAGATCGTCGCGCTGCGCCGCCAGGTGGACGCGGAGGTGCGCCGGATCATCGAGGAGGGCGTGGCCGCCGGCGAGTTCGACGTCCCGGACGTGCAGGGCACCACGCTCGCCGTGCTGTCGCTGTGCATCGACGTGGCCCGCTGGTTCAACGTGGCCGGCCCGCGCACCCCCGAGGAGGTCGGCGCGCTCTACGCCGACCTCGTCCTGCGCATGGTCGGGGCCCGCTAGACCCCGTCGGCTACAGGTAGTAGCGGGACACCGACTCCGCCACGCACACCGGCTTGTCGCCGCCCTCGCGCTCCACGGTGAACGCGACCGTCACCTGCACACCGCCGGTGACGTCCTCGACGCCGGTGATCGTCGCGGTGGCGCGCAGCCGGGAGCCGACGGGGACGGGGGAGGGGAAACGGACCTTGTTCGTGCCGTAGTTGACGCCCATCTTCACGCCCTCCACCTGGATGAGCTGCGGCCCGAAGAGGGGCAGCAGCGACAGGGTGAGATAGCCGTGCGCGATGGTGGTCCCGAACGGCCCGGCGGCGGCCTTCTCGGGGTCCACGTGGATCCACTGGTGGTCGCCGGTCGCCTCGGCGAACAGGTCGATCCGCTTCTGGTCGACCTCCAGCCAGTCGGTGTACCCCAGCTGCTCGCCCACGGCCGCCCTCAGCTCGTCGGGGGAGGTGAAGGTCCTCGGTTCTGCCATGTTCCCGGCCTCTCGCTCGCATCTCTAAGCAACTGCTTAGCATGGTCGGGTGGCGGGGCGATGTCAACGGAGGCGGGGCCGGTGGGGCAGGGGGTCTCTGTAATCTCTGAGGGGTGCCCCAGATTCCCGAGAAGATCCACGAGCTGACCGTCGGCCAGTTGTCCGCGCGCAGCGGAGCCGCGGTGTCCGCCCTGCACTTCTACGAGTCCAAAGGCCTGATCTCCAGCCGGCGCACCTCCGGCAACCAGCGCCGGTACAGCCGCGACACCCTGCGCCGGGTCGCCTTCATCCGCGCGGCCCAGCGGGTCGGCATCCCCCTGGCCACGATCCGCGAGGCCCTGGCCGAACTGCCGGAGGGACGCACGCCGACCAAGGAGGACTGGGCACGGCTGTCGGAGATGTGGCGCTCGGAACTGGAGGAGCGCATCCAGCAGTTGAACCGGCTGCGCGACCAGCTCACCGACTGCATCGGATGCGGCTGCCTGTCCCTGAAGACCTGTGCCCTGTCCAACCCGGATGACGTCTTCGGCGACCGGCTGACCGGGTCCCGGCTGATGGCGGAACGCCGCTGACGCCCCTGGGCGGTGCCGGTCGGGACACGTGCGCGGGGAACCGTGCATGTACCGGCGGCGCCGCGCGCCTCTGCCGGGGTGGGAGCGAGGGTGTGGGGGGAATCGTGTACCGGCGGAGAGCCGCGCGTCTCTGCCCGGGTATGGGGGGTGTGCCGCTGACGTGCCGGGGTGGGGGCAGTGCGCGGGGGGCCGTGTGCCGGCGGCGTGGCGCGCCTCTGCCGGGGTGTGGCGGGCGTGCTGCTGATGTGCCGGGATGGTGTCGGGTGGGGACACGTGCGCGGGGGAACCGCGCACCGGCGGCGCCCCGCCTCCACCCCCGGGTGTGGCGGGCGGGCCGGGGCGAGGGTGTGGGGGGAATCGTGTACCGGCGGAGAGCCGCGCGTCTTTGCCCGGGTATGGGGGGTGTGCCGCTGACGTGCCGGGGTGGGGGCAGTGCGCGGGGGGCCGTGTGCCGGCGGCGTGGCGCGCCTCTGTCAGGGTGTGGCGGGTGTGCCGCTGACGTGCCGGGGTGGGGGCAGTGCGCGGGGGGCCGTGTGCCGGCGGCGTGGCGCGCCTCTGCCGGGGTGTGGCGGGCGTGCTGCTGATGTGCCGGGATGGTGTCGGGTGGGGACACGTGCGCGGGGGAACCGCGCACCGGCGGCGCCCCGCCTCCACCCCCGGGTGTGGCGGGCGGGCCGGGGTGGGGGTGTGGGGGGAATCGTGTACCGGCGGAGAGCCGCGCGTCTTTGCCCGGGTATGGCGGGTGTGCCGCTGACGTGCCGGGGTGGGGGCAGTGCGCGGGGGGCCGTGTGCCGGCGGTGTGGCGCGCCTCTGCCGGGGTGTGGTGGGCGTGCTGCTGATGTGCCGGGATGGTGTCGGGTGGGGACACGTGCGCGGGGGAACCGCGCACCGGCGGCGCCCCGCCCCCACCCCGGGTGTGGCGGGCGGGCCGGGGCGGGGGTGAGGGTGTGGGGGAATCGTGTACTTGCGGGGCTCCGTGCCTTACCCGGGCGCGGCGGCCACGCCGAACCGTGGCGGCCACGCCGAATCCCGTGGCGGCCACGCCGAATCCCGTGGCGGCCACGCCGAATCCCGTGGCGGCCACGCCGAACCCCGCGGCGGACGGAGCGGCCGGGCGCCCCTCGCCGCCGTCACCCCCCGCCGCGCCGCACCCGGGCTCGTTCGGTCACCGCCTCCGCCACCAGCCGGGCGTTGGACCCGGCCCGCCGGCCGTCGGGCAGCAGCAGGGTGTCCTCCAGGCCGATCCGGGTGGCCAGGCCCAGCCGGACCGCGAGCCGGAACACCGGCCAGGTGCCGCCCTCCTCGCCGTGCAGCAGCACCGGGCGGCCGTGCGCCTCGCCCAGTTCCGCCAGCAGTGCCCGGGCCGACCTCTCGGCGGTCGCCGGGTCCGGGTCGGTCACCTCGGCCAGCACCCTGAGCACCCGCGGCCCGAGCGGCGAGGCCGCGAACCGGCCCGCTCCGCCGGTGCCGGACCAGAGGCCCGCCTCCACGCCCACGCCCCGGGCCAGCAGTTCCGCCGCGACCGCAGAGGCGCCCGGTTCATGCCAGTTGACCGAGGCGAAGTCGGGCAGCACCGGCCAGGAGCGCACCCGGTCGAGCCGGGCCGCCGGGTCGGGCTCCGCCCAGGCGCCGGTGGTCACGCCGACCGGTACCGGCACCCGCGCCCGTATCGCCTCGATCGCCGGGGCGACGACGCGCGGGGAGAGACTCTCGCGCCCGCACGGCGTCCGGGGATGGACATGCACCGAGGTCGCACCGGCCGCCACCGCCTCGGCGGCGCAGCGGGCCAGCTCCCGCGGGGACATCGGGACGCCCACGCCGTCGGCGGCCGACCGGCTCCCGTTGAGACACACCTGCACCATGCCCTGCTGGTGCCCGCCGTCGCGCACAACAGTGCCCGTCCGCGGGCCGGGCTCGCGCGGAAGGGGTGCGGCATCCCCTGCGCACCCCCGCGCCTCGCCGCGCCTCGCCGCCCGTCCGGCGGTCAGGCCGGGGTCAGCTGGCGGTCCCGGCGCGCGTGCCGCAGGGCCCGGGGGCTGAGGACGGGAGACGGGACCAGGATGCCGCAGTCCGCGCAGACCGGGCCGGACGACGGCTCGTGGTCCAGGCCGTACTTCCAGGCCAGCTGCTCCCCGCCGCACACCGGGCACGACGAGCCCGGCTCCCGCTCCAGCGCGGCGATCAGCCGGCGCAGCACCTCCGCCAGCGGCGCGCGGGGGTGCACCCGCGGATCGTCGCACCAGGCGACCCCGAACCCGCCCCAGGTCAGCCGGTGCCAGTCGTCCACACTGCCCGGCCGGCGCAGCCCGTCGTGCTTCTCTCTCCTGCGCCGCTCCGTGAAGTCCGTCTCGTAGGCGAGCCAGACGTCACGCGCCTCCTCCAGCTCCTCCAGCGCGGCCACCAGCCGCGCCGGATCGGGGGAGCGGTCCTCGGGCCCGAACCCCGCCCGGGAGCACAGATGGTCCCAGGTCGCCCGATGCCCGTAAGGGGCGAACTTCTCCAGGCACTTGCGCAGCGAGTACCGCCGCAGCGCCAGATCACATTCCGGGTCGCGTACCTGTCTCGCCAGACTCCGGAAACCGGCCATCGCCCTGCACCTCCGTCACACCTGCACCTGTACTCCGGTCACTTCGGCGTCGTCGCACGGACGTCGCCGAATAGACGTATCGACAGGCGATTCGGCTCCATCTCTTCTCTGCTTCTCCTTGCGCACTCCGGAAAGTGACGCATGTTCACCTTCAAACGTGGGGACAACCGGCGGTAACGTTCGGCCACCCCAGTCGCTAGGAGCCGCCATGCCACGGCGAACCCCACGTACCGCCCCTGACAGACTGAGAACGTCCCGCCGACTCCCCGGGTTCCTGAAGACGGCGTCGGTATGCGTCCTCGTCGCCGGTCTCCTCACACCCCTCACACGGACGGCGGTGGCGGCGACCGACACGACGGCCCCCAACGATTACTGCGGCGGCCGGTGTTCGGACATCCTGCCGCCCGGCGAGAACGGCAACGCCACCCTCGCCCAGATCCTGCTCAACCAGGCCTTCGGCACCCAGCCCGCGCATGCCGAGGACCAGCTCGGCCCCTACGCCGGCCTGGCCACCGGCTACCGAACCCTCACCGACGCCACCGTCAACGCCTTCTTCAACGACGCCTCCTTCGGCGTCCCCGCCGACCAGGTCGCCTCCACCGAGAAACCGGCCGGCCGCACCGACGTCACCATCGTCCGCGACAAGAAGACCGGCGTGCCGCACATCACCGGCACCACCCGTTACGGCACCGAGTTCGGCGCGGGCTACGCGGCGGCCCAGGACCGGCTCTGGCTGATGGACGTCTTCCGGCACGTCGGACGCGGACAGCTCACCGGCTTCGCGGGCGGCGCGCCCGCCAACCAGGGTCTGGAGCAGCAGTTCTACCGCGCCGCGCCCTACACCGAGGCCGACCTCCAGGCCCAGATCGACAACGCGATCACGCACAACGGCGCCCGCGGCCGGCAGGCCCTCGCCGACGTCACGGCCTACCTCGACGGCATCAACGCCTACATCGACGCCTCCGACAGCGGCCGTTACTTCCCCGGCGAGTACGTCCTGACCGGCCACAAGGACTCGATCACCAACGCCGGCACCATAGACCACTTCAAGGTCACCGACCTGGTGGCACTGGCCTCCGTCATCGGCTCCCTGTTCGGCTCCGGCGGCGGCGGGGAGGTCGACAACGCGCTGTCGCTGCTCGCCGCCCAGGACAGGTACGGCGTCGAGGAGGGCACGAAGGTCTGGGAGTCCTTCCGCGAGCGCGACGACCCCGAGGCCGTCCTCACCCTGCACGGCGGCGAGAGCTTCCCCTACGCCGCCAGACCCGCGAACCCGCAGGGCGCGGCCCTGCCCGACCCCGGCTCGGTGACCCCCGAACCGCTCGTGTACGACCGCACCGGCAGCGCCGCCACCGCGAGCGCGGAGAAGACCTCGGCCGGCGCGGCCGGGACCGCGCTCGGCTCCGCCCGGCGCGGCATGTCCAACGCCCTCGTGGTGAGCGGAAAGCACACCGCGAGCGGCCACCCGATCGCCGTCTTCGGACCGCAGACCGGCTACTTCGCCCCGCAACTGCTGCTGCTCCAGGAGATCCAGGGCCCCGGCATCAGCGCCCGCGGCGCCTCCTTCGCGGGCCTGAGCATGTACGTCGAACTCGGCCGCGGCCAGGACTACGCCTGGAGCGCCACCACCTCCGGCCAGGACATCATCGACACCTACGCGGTCGAACTGTGCCAGGACGACCACCACTACCTCTTCCGCGGCACCTGCACCGCCATGGAGAGGGTCGAGCGGAAGAACGCCTGGAAGCCGACCGTGGCCGACGGCACGGCCGCGGGGTCGTACACCATGCGCGTCTGGCGCACCGCGTACGGACCGGTGGCCTACCGGGCGACCGTCGGCGGCAAGAAGGTCGCCTACACCACCCTGCGCTCCTCCTACCTGCACGAGGCCGACTCCATCATCGGCTTCCAGATGCTCAACGACCCCGACTACGTCAAGGGCCCGCAGGACTTCCAGAGCGCGGCCCAGCACATCAACTACACCTTCAACTGGTTCTACGCCGACTCCCAGCACACCGCGTACTACAACAGCGGGGACAACCCGGTCCGGGCGACCGGGGTCGACGCCGACTTCCCGGTGTGGGCGGCGCCCGCCTACGAGTGGCGCGGCTGGGACCCGGCCGGCAACACCGCCGACTACACCCCGCCCTCCGCCCACCCGAACTCCACCGACCAGGACTACTACATCTCCTGGAACAACAAGCAGGCGAAGGACTACGCCGCCGCGCCCTGGGGCGAGGGTTCCGTGCACCGCGGCGACCTGCTGGACGACCGGGTGAAGAGGCTCGTCACGGCCGGCGGGGTCACCCGGGCCCAGCTGACGCGGGCCATGGCCGACGCGGGCCTCGCCGACCTGCGCGCCGAGGACGTGCTGCCCAGGCTGCTCGAGGTCGTCACCGCCCAGCCGGTGACCGACCCCGCGGCCGCCGCCGCGGTGAGCAAGCTCCAGGCGTGGGTGACCGCGGGCGCCCGGCGCGCCGAGACCTCGGCCGGTTCGAAGACCTACGCCGACGCCGACGCGATCCGCGTCCTGGACGCCTGGTGGCCGCTGCTGGTCAAGGCCGAGTTCGAACCCGGCCTCGGCACCGGCCTGTACACCGCGCTCACCCGCAACCTGCCCGTCGACGAGGCCCCGTCCGCCGGACACGGCCCGACCGGCTCACACGCCGGCAGCGCCTTCCAGTACGGCTGGTGGTCCTATGTCGACAAGGACATCCGGGCGGTGCTCGGCGAGCCCGTACAGGGCCCCCTGGCCCGCACGTACTGCGGCGGCGGCAGCCTCACCGCCTGCCGGGACCTGCTGCTCACCACCCTGAAGCAGGCGGCCGCACTGACCGCCGCCCAGGTCTACCCCGGCGACGACCAGTGCGCGGCGGGCGACCAGTGGTGCGCCGACTCCATCGTCCAGCGCACCCTGGGCGGCATCAAGCACGGCCGGATCGGCTGGCAGAACCGGCCCACCTACCAGCAGGTGGTGGAGTTCGCCGCGCACCGCTGAACCGGCCCCTCGGCGGCGGGTCAGCCGATCCGGCCCGCCGCCAGCACCAGCCGCGCCAGTTCGGGGTGCACGATGTCGCTGTGCGCCCCGGTCGGCGCGCCGCCGCGCCGGACCACGGCCGCCGCGTCCACGTTCACACAGCCCGCCGCCGGCAGCCCCCCGCCGAGGGCCGCCGCCAGGTCCAGCCGGACGGTGCCCGGCACCGCCTGCGCCCCGTCGTGCCCCAGGGCGCCCCAGCGCGGGCCGAGCACCGCCGCGATCTCGTTCCCGGCGCAGGAGCGGTCGTCCCCGGCGAGCCGGGAGGCCAGCGGGTAGATGGTGCCGAGGGCCGTGTCGAAGTGCGAGTGGCAGCACACCAGGGGGCCGTCGACGCGCCGCCAGGCGTCCTTGAGCGCCCCCGACCGGTCCGCCGCGTGCGGCAGCCGGGCCGCGAACACGTAGTGCGAGAACGCGCCTTGCAGCAGGGTCACCGACTTCACCGTGCGCACCGGCTCGGGCAGCCCGCGCAGCGCGAACGCCACCAGCCGGCCGCCCAAGCTGTGCCCCACCAGATGCACCCGCACCCCGGGCGCCGTCTTCGCCAACCGTCCGAGCAGCGGCCCGAGCCCGTGCTCGCCGACCGTGCCGGCCCGCCGCTTCATCCGGTAGTACGCCGCCTGCCGCAGCAGTTCCTTGGCGCCGTCCCACGGGTCCGGCAGCCGGAACCCGGCGGTGTCCGCGGCCGGTTCCAGCGTGGCCAGGGCCTCGGCGAACTGCTCGCAGGCGGTCACCGGGTCGCAGGTGAACACGGCGGGCTCGCCGTCCTCGTCCGTGTCGGCCACCGCCTGCCGTCCCTCCGTGGCCGGCAGCAGCCGCACCAGCCGCCCGAACTCGGCCGGCCCCTCCGCACCGGCCGGCCGCTCGTCCAGCAGCCGGGCCAGCCGGTCCAGCACGGTCGCCCGGCCCGGGAAGGTCTCCAGCAGCGCGCGCCGGGTGTCCTCGTCCAGCGCCGGGCACGGCGTCGCCCGGACCTCCTCGGCCGCCACGGACCTCGGGAAGTCGGGGATCGGCTCGTCGCTGAACCGCATCGACGGCCAGATCACCCCGGCGTACCCGATGCGGGCCCGCGGCGCGAGCCGGGGGAGGGGGGCGAAGAAGCGCCGGTACAGCGCGGTCGCGCCCGAACGGTCGCTGTTCCAGCCGTGCGCGAAGACGATCAGGTCACGGATGCCGCGCTCGGTGACCTGCGCGACCAGCCGGTCGCGTTCGGGGCCGTCCACGTCCCCGTCCGCGTCGAAGGTCAGCTCCCAGTAAGGAGACACACTCGTCCCAGGATCGGCCATGCCAGGCTCCCTCGTCCCCCGTGAAGACGCGTCAGGTGTACAGGAGATACCCCTTTCGCACCCGCCGGAACGCGGCCAGCTCCTCCTGCCAGGCGCCCGTCACCTCGTCGGTGTCCGCGCCCGCGTCGATCATCGTGCGCACCCGGCCGGAACCGGTGAGCTTGTCGATCCAGTGGTCGGACCGCCAGGCGAACCCGTCCCACACCTTCCTCGCCGTCACCAGCAGCGCGATCCCGGTGCGCACGGGGTCGAAGGCGGCCCGGTCGGTCACGTGGACCTGCACCCCGCCGACGGTCTTCCCCTGGAACTTGGAGAACGTGGGCGCGAAGTACGCCTCCCGGAACCGCACGCCCGGCAGCCCCAGCCCGTTCACGGCGGCGGCCCAGCGCCCGTCCACCCCCTCGGCGCCGAGCAGTTCGAAGGGCCGGGTCGTGCCCCGCCCCTCGGAGAGGTTGGTGCCCTCGAACAGACACGTCCCCGAGTACACCAGCGCCGTGTCAGGAGTGGGCATGTTCGGGCTCGGCGGCACCCAGGGCAGGCCCGAGGCGTCGTAGAAGGCGGACCGTTTCCAGCCCGACATGTGTACGGTCTCCAGCTCGACCGGCGTGCCCAGGAACTCCCCGTTGAACAGGCCGGCCAGCTCCGCGACCGTCATGCCGTGCGCCTGCGCGACGGGCTGCCGGCCGACGAAGCTGGCGAACTCCTTGTGCAGCACCGGGCCCTCGGCGGCGCGGCCGGTCACCGGGTTGGGGCGGTCCAGCACGACGAAGCGCTTCCCGGCGATGGCCGCCGCCTCCATGCAGTCGTACAGGGTCCAGATGTACGTGTAGAAGCGGGCGCCGACGTCCTGGATGTCGAAGACGACCGTGTCGACGCCGGACGCGGTGAAGACGTCGGCGAGCGGCCGGCCGCTCTTGAGGTACGTGTCGTACACCGGCAGGCCGGTCGCCGGGTCGTCGTGGCGCCCCTCGGAGCCGCCGGCCTGGGCGGTGCCGCGGAAGCCGTGCTCCGGGCCGAAGACCGCGGTCAGCTCGACCCGGGGGTCGTGGTGCATGACGTCGACGATGTGCTCGGCGGTCCTGGTGACGCCGGTGGGGTTGGTGACGATGCCGGCCTTCTGTCCGGCCAGGGGGGCATAGCCGCGGGCGACGAGGTTCTCGAAGCCGGTACGGAGCGGGTCGCGGTGGTGGTGGGGCATCGGAGTCGCCGCCAGGGCGGTCGAGGCGAGCAGGTTTCTTCGGGACAGGTCCATGAGTCCTCCAGTCCCCTAGAGGTTGGCGCGGCGGCCCCTTCCTTTACACATACCGACTGGTTAGTCTGTCGCTCGCCGGGCCGACCCGAGTCGCGCCGAGCCGAGTCGCGACCCGAGTCGCGTCGTGTCGTGTCGAAGGAGACCGATGGTGGAAGCCGTGCGGGATGCGGGAGTGGTCGTCACCGGAGCGGGCGGGGGGATCGGGGCCGCGCTGGCCCGCCGGTTCGCCGCCGAGGGCGCCCGGGTCGTGGTGAACGACCTGGACGCGGCGAAGGCCGCGGCGGTGGCCGAGGAGATCGGCGGGACCGCCGTGCCCGGCGACGCCTCCCGCATCGTCGACGCGGCGCGGAACGCCCTCGGCGGCACGGTGGACGTCTACTGCGCCAACGCCGGCGTCGCCTTCGAGGACGGCGACCTCACCGCGCTGGACGAGCGCACCTGGGGGACGTCCTGGGACGTCAACCTGATGGCCCACGTCCGCGCCGCCCACGCGCTGCTGCCCGGCTGGCTGGAGCGGGGCGCCGGACGGTTCGTCTCCACCGTCTCCGCCGCCGGACTGCTCACCATGATCGGCGCGCCCTCCTACAGCGTGACCAAGCACGGCGCGTACGCCTTCGCCGAGTGGCTGTCCCTGACCTACCGCCACCGGGGCGTCAAGGTGCACGCCATCTGCCCGCAGGGCGTGCGCACCGACATGCTGGCCGCCACCGGCAGCGCGGGCGACCTGGTGCTGCGGCCCACCGCGATCGAGCCGGAGGCCGTGGCCGACGCGCTGCTGAAGGGCATCGAGGAGGACCGCTTCCTGATCCTCCCGCACCCCGAGGTCGCCGGCTACTACCAGGCACGGGCCGGCGAGCCCGAGCGCTGGCTCGCCACCATGAACCGCGTCCAGCAGAAGTGGGAGACCGCCCGGTGACCGCCCCCCGCTACGCCGACCGCCCCTGGCTCGCGCTGCTGACCGACGCCCAGCGCGCCCCGCTCGACCCCGCCGACTCCCTCGCGCACGTCCTGCGCACCGTAGCCGCCGAGCACCCCGACCGCACCTTCCTCACCTACTTCGACGGCCGCCTGAGCTACCGGGAGACCGACGCGCTGACCGACTCCGTCGCCGCCCACCTCGCCGCGCGCGGGCTGGAGCGCGGCGACCGGGTGGCCGTCCTGCTGCAGAACTCCCCGCACTTCGTGCTCGCCGTGCTCGGCGCCTGGAAGGCGGGCGCCACCGTCGTGCCGGTCAACCCCATGTACAAGTCGGGCGAGGTGGCGCACGTCCTGCGGGACGGCGAGGTGGCCGCGCTGATCTGCTCCGACCGGGCCTGGGAGACGTACCTGCGGCAGACCGCCGCCGACTCCCCGGTGCGGATCGTGCTCACCGCCTGCGAACGGGACTTCCAGACCCGCGACGACCCCCGCGTGCTGACCTTCGAGCGGCTGCCCCAGGCCCCCGACGCCGACGACCTGACGGCCGTCGCCCGGCAGGGCGGCCGGGCTCCCGGGGGCCGGCTGCCGCGCCCCGAGGACATCGCGCTGATCAGCTACACCTCGGGCACCAGCGGCACCCCCAAGGGCGCCACCAACACCCACGCCAACATCATGTACAACGCCGAGCGGCAGAGCACCGGATTCGACCTGCCCGAGGCGCCCGTCTACCACGCGCTCGCCCCGCTGTTCCACATCACCGGCATGGTCTGCCAGTTCGGCGCCTGCCTGAACAGCGCGGGCACCCTGGTGCTCACCTACCGCTTCGAGCCGGGTGCCGTCCTGGACGCCTTCGCCGAGCACCGCCCGCACTACACCGTCGGCCCCTCCACCGCGTACATGGCGCTCGCCGCCCACCCCGGCGCCACCCGCGAGCACTTCGCCTCCTTCGTGAAGCTCTCCTCGGGCGGCGCGCCCGTGCCGCCCGCCCTGGTGGAGCGGTTCCGGGAACGCTTCGGACCGTACATCCGGGTCGGCTACGGCCTCACCGAGTGCACCGCCCCCTGCGCCTCCGTCCCGCCCCACCTGGAGGCGCCCGTGGACCCGGTCTCCGGCACCCTGTCCGTCGGCCTGCCCGGCCCCGACACGGTCGTGCGCATCCTGGACGACCAGGGCGCGGAGGTGCCCTTCGGGGAGCACGGGGAGATCGCCGTACGCGGCCCGCAGGTGGTGCCCGGCTACTGGCGGCGGCCCGACGCCACCGCCGAGACCTTCCCGGACGGCGAGCTGCGCACCGGCGACATCGGGTTCATGGACGAACAGGGCTGGCTGTACGTCGTGGACCGCAAGAAGGACATGATCAACGCGTCCGGCTTCAAGGTGTGGCCGCGCGAGGTCGAGGACGTCCTCTACACGCACCCGGCGGTGCGCGAGGCGGCCGTCGTGGGGGTGCCCGACGGATACCGGGGCGAGACCGTCAAGGCCTATATCAGCCTGCGCCCGGGCGCCGAGGCGGCCCCCGGCGAACTGGCCGCGTACTGCAAGGAGAGACTGGCCGCCTACAAGTACCCGCGTCAGGTGGAGATCCTGCCCGACTTGCCCAAGACGGCGAGTGGGAAGATCCTCCGTCGGGAACTGCGTTCCCGGAACACCGAGTGACGACCACGGAAAGGCAGGTGGCGGCAGTGCCCAGGACCACGGACGGAGACGGCACGCCCGTTCCGCAGCGGCTGCTGGCCGCCGCCACCCGGCTCTTCGCCGAGCAGGGCTACGACCGTACCTCCGTGCAGGAGATCGTGGAGGCGGCCGGCGTCACCAAGGGCGCGCTCTACCACTACTTCGGCTCCAAGGACGACCTGCTGCACGAGGTGTACGCGCGGGTGCTGCGCCTCCAGCAGGAGCGGCTGGACACCTACGCGAACGCCGACGAGCCGGTGGCGAAGCGGCTCAGGGACGCGGCGGCCGACGTGGTCGTCACCACGATCGAGAACCTCGACGACGCGTCGATCTTCTTCCGGTCCATGCACCATCTCAGCCCGGAGAAGAACAAGCAGGTCCGCGCCGAGCGCCGGCGCTACCACGAACGCTTCCGCGCGCTCGTGGAGGAGGGCCAGAGGGAAGGCGTCTTCTCCACCGCCACCCCGGCCGACCTGGTGGTGGACTACCATTTCGGCTCCGTCCACCACCTGTCGACGTGGTACCGCCCCGACGGCCCGCTGACCCCCCAGCAGGTCGCCGACCACCTCGCCGACCTGCTGCTGCGGGCCCTGCGGCCCTGAAGCCCCGGGGGCGCGCCGCCTAGCCGATGATCTCCTTGAAGAACAGCACCGCCGAGGCGGCGGTGCCGGCGCCCGCGCTCACCGCGACCGGCCACGCGCTGCCGGCCAGCGCCGCCAGCACGCCCGCCCCGGCGCCGGCCAGCACGGCCAGCAGGAACACGATCGCGGCGCGCTGGGTCAGGAGCGGCCCGTCCCCGCCGGGCCGTCCGGGATCGGCCTGGGACACCGTGCCGCTCCTCACCCGTCCTCGCCGGCCGGTACCGGCGCCGGCTCCGGCACGCCGTCCCGGTCCGTCAGCCGCCACGGATCCTCGGCCGGCCGCACGAGCGTGAACACCACCCGGCCGGCCGCGTCCGCGCGGACCCCGTGCACGGCGGGCTCGGGCAGGCTGTTGTAGTGGAACGGCGTGGAGAAGTAGTAGGCGCCGGTGTCCGGAACCACCACCAGATCGCCCGGCCGCAGCGGCGGCAGCGCCCGGTCGCGGGCCAGCAGATCGCCCGCGAAGCAGGCCGGACCGGCGACGTCCTGCCGCACGGCCCGCTCCCGCCGCGCCGTGCCCCGCCCGTCGTACGCCTCGATCCGCAGCGGCCAGGCGTCGGGGCTGAACACCGTCCGGGTGGCGACCTGCACCCCGGCGTGCGTCACGGCGATCGGCCGGCCCCCGGCGCTCTTGGTGTACTCGACGTACGCGGCCAGGAACCCGTTCTTCGCCAGCACCGAGCGGCCGAACTCGGTGACGACCCGGTACCGCCCCTCGAACAGCCCCGGGGCGTGCGCCCGCAACTGCCCGACGTAGTCGGCGAACGTCGGTGTGACCTCGTCGTCGGCGAAGTTCACCGGCAGCCCGCCGCCGATGTCGATGCCCTCCACCCGGCCCGGACCGAACGCCGCCGTCACCTGGTCGGCGAACTCCACCGCCTGCGCCACCCCGCGCGCCATGAGGTCCAGGGGGCAGCCCTGCGACCCGGTGTGGGTGTGCACCCAGGTCAGCCACGGATACGCGGCGAACGCCCGCAGCAGCCGCTCCCGGTTGCCGGGATCCGTCAGCGGGACACCGAACTTGGAGGTGTTGGTGGCGGTGCTCATCGCGGCGATGGCCCCGCCCCCGACCTGGCAGTTCAGCCGTACCCCGATCCGGGACGCGGAGGGGCGGTCCGCCAGCAGGGCGGCGATCCGCTCCAGCTCCTGGAAGCTGTCGGCGTTGACGGCGACGCCCAGTTCCAGGGCCCGCGCCAGCTCGGCCCGCGTCTTGGCCGGGGAGTCGAAGACGATCCGGTCGGCCGGGAACCCGGCGGCCAGCGCCCGGGCCAGCTCGCCCCCGGTCGCGACCTCGCAGCCCATCCCGAGCCGCGCCAGCTCGCGCAGCACGGGCACCAGGCAGTTGGCCTTGGCGGCGAACGTGTGGGTGACGGCGGGCAGTTCGGGAGCGCCGGGAAACGCCTCGTGCAGGGCCCGGACCGTGGCCGCGACACCGTCGAGGTCCACGAAGGCGGCCAGCGGGGAGAGTTCCGGGTCGAGCAGGCCCTGCCGCACGGCTTCCCTCAGGACGTGTTCGCGGCGGGCGGCGGCGCGGGGCACAGCGGTCATGGTGCACCTTCCGGTGTGGGGCGGCGGCCCGGAGCCGATTCCCCGGGCACAGGACCAGGCTGCTCGCCGCACCCGGCGGCCGTCTTCGTCGGTTCCGCACAGGCATACCCGCCGCGACCGGTCCCGCACCGGGCACCGTGCCCCGGTGCGCGCCGCCTTCGTGCGCGGCGACGAGGAACGGCCCCTTCGGTGGTGCGGGCGCACGAACGGCCCCTTCGCCCGTGCGGGCGCACGAACCTCCTCAGGAGCCGGAGCCCTCGCCCCGTTCCCCGTCCCCGAGGCGTAGTTGCAGCTGTGCCAGCAGCCGCGCCTCCGGGCTGGCGAGGTCCAGCCCCGACACGGCCGTGATCCGCCCCAGCCGGTACCGCATGGTGTTGGGGTGCAGCGAGAGGCTGCGCGCGGCGGCCGGCACATCGCCGAAGTGGTCCAGGTAGGCCCGCAGGGACTCCACGAGCCGGCTGCCGGCGTGCTCGGCGTCGAACGCGGCCAGCCGCGCCACCGAGGTCCCCGGCGGCAGCTCCACGTCCCGCAGCGCCTCCAGCACGTGCAGCACGCCGATGGTGTCGGCCACGTCCTCCACCCACGCGACGGACCGCGCGTCCCCCGTCCGGGCGAGGGCCTTGAGCGCCTGCTCGGCACTGCGGCGCGACCGCGCGGCCCGGGCCAGCACCGGCACCACCTCGCCCAGCCCGGCCCGCACCGCCGCGCCGGTGGCCGCCGACAGGCGAGCGGTCAGCGAGGTGCCGAGCGTCGTCACCTGCTTGCGGGCCCGCTCCGGATCCCCGTCCAGCGCGCTGACCAGCACCAGGGCCCGGCCGCCCGCCGGCACCACCACGATCCGGTGACCGAGGGCCGCGCAGTGCAGGGCGAGCAGCGCGTACATCCGGGACGGCTCTCCGGCCGGCTCCGGCCCCCCGGCTCCCACGCCCACCGCCAGCACCGCGCACGGCTCCCGGGCCGGCAGCGCGGCCCGCTCGGCCAGCACCTCGGCCGACCCGCGCTCCTCCAGCAGGGCGCGCGCCGCGTCCTCCACCAGCCGGCTGTCCGCGCCGCGCGTGCGGTGGTGCAGCAGGTGCGGGGCGGCGGCCCGGGACGCGGCGCGCAGCGCCTGGGCCGCGTTCGGGGACAGCGGCCGGCCCGCGACCGCCGCCACCCACACCGAGCCCAGCACCTCGCCGCCCGCCCGGATGGCGCACACCAGCCGCTCGGGGTCGTCCCCCTGCGCGCGCCGGTGCAGCACGTCGTCCGTGGTCCACAGGGCGCGGAAGAAACCGGCGTCGTGCATCGCGGCCACCCGCCAGGCCGGCACCCGCCGCCCGAGGATGGTCAGCCGGCGCATCTCGTCCACGTTCTCCTCGGTCGAGGAGTAGGCCAGCACCCGCGAGTCGGTGTCCTCGATGGTCACCGAGCCGCCGACCAGGGCGGCCACCGCCTCGGCCAGCCCGTCGAGATCGCCCAGGACCAGGCCCCGGGCGGCCGGCAGCGGCGGCACCCCCGCCGCGGCGAGCCCGGCCCGCAGCACCGCCACCAGTTCCTCCCACCGGTACCAGGTGCGGAACAGCACCGCCGTACCGGTCTCGTCGGCCGCCGACCGCAGGGCGCCGAGGGATCCCTCGGGGCGTTCCGGGCCGAAGACCACCCCGCAGGCCCCGGCGGCGCCGGCCCGGCGCACGACGTCCACCGCCTGGGCCGACCCGGCCGCGACCCCCACGGCGAGCACCAGCTCCCCGGGCCGGATCTCGGGGGCCAGCACATCGAGCACGGTGGCGCCGCCGACGGCCACGGCCAGCCCGCCGGGCGCCGTGTCCAGCTCCAGGGCTCCCGAGCCCACGACCGACAGCAGCCGCTCCAGGGTCACCCTGGGCCCGGCGGCCATGCCGTCCCACGCGGCGTGGTCCCGTAAGTCGGTCACGCGTCCCCCTCGTCCCGCCGACGACCGCTGCGGCCGCTCCCGGAAGAGGTACGACACCACACACCGGGCCCGCGCTCAATGGGGTGCGGCACCACAGACCGGGCGCGGGCTCCCCGGGGCAGGGCACCCCGCGCCCGGGGCGGGGTCAGAGGTACTTCTTCAGCTCCCGGCGCGCCAGCGACCGCTGGTGCACCTCGTCCGGGCCGTCGGCGAGCATCAGGGTGCGGGCGCTCGCGTACAGCTCGGCCAGCGGGAAGTCCTGGCTCACCCCGCCCGCGCCGTGCAGCTGGATCGCCCGGTCCAGGATGCCCACCACCGCTCGCGGAGTGGCGATCTTGATGGCCTGGATCTCGGTGTGCGCGCCCTTGTTGCCCACGGTGTCCATCAGCCAGGCCGTCTTCAGCACCAGCAGCCGCAACTGCTCGACGGTGACCCGGGCGTCGGCGATCCAGTTCTGCACGACGCCCTGCTGGGCCAGCGCCTTGCCGAACGCCGTCCGGGACACCGCCCGCCGGCACATCAGCTCGATCGCCCGCTCGGCCATGCCGATCAGCCGCATGCAGTGGTGGATCCGGCCGGGACCGAGCCGGGCCTGGGCGATGGCGAAGCCGCCGCCCTCCTCGCCGACGAGGTTCGTCACCGGCACCCGTACCCGGTCGAAGACCACCTCGGCGTGGCCGCCGTGCGAGTGGTCCTCGTAGCCGAACACCCGCATGGCGCGCTTCACGGTGACGCCCGGGGTGTCGCGGGGGACCAGGACCATCGACTGCTGGCGGCGGATGTCGGCGCCGTCCGGGTCCGTCTTGCCCATCACGATGAAGATCGCGCAGTCCGGGTTCATCGCGCCGGAGATGTACCACTTGCGGCCGGTGACGACGTACTCGTCGCCGTCCCGCTCGATGTGCGTGGTGATGTTCGTGGCGTCGGAGGAGGCCACCTCCGGCTCGGTCATCGCGAACGCCGAGCGGATCTCGCCGGCCAGCAGCGGCTGGAGCCACCGCTTCTTCTGCTCCTCGGTGCCGAACTGCGCCAGCACCTCCATGTTGCCGGTGTCGGGCGCCGCGCAGTTGGTCGCCGTGGGCGCGAGCTGGGGGGAGCGGCCGGTGATCTCGGCGAGCGGCGCGTACTGGAGGTTGGTCAGCCCGGCACCGTACTCGGTGTCCGGGAGGAACAGGTTCCACAGGCCCTGCCGGCGTGCCTCCGCCTTCAGCTCCTCCACCACGGCCGGGGTGTCCCACGGCGAGGCGAGCGCGGCCCGCTGCTCCTCGGCGACCGCCTCGGCCGGGTGGACGTGCTCGTCCATGAAGGCGAGCAGCCGGGCGCGCAGTTCTTCCGTACGCGCGTCGAACGCGAAGTCCATGTGCGGTCAGCCTTCCTGAAGGGTGGTCAGTCCGTGGCGGATGAAGACGGGAACGAGGTCGCCGATGCGGTCGAAGCCGTGGCCGACCGTCTGGCCGAGCGTGTAGCGGTAGTGGATGCCCTCGAGGATCACGGCGAGCTTGAACCAGGCGAACGCCTCGTACCAGGAGACGGCCGACACGTCCCGCCCCGAGCGCTCGGCGTACCGCTCGATCAGTTCCCGGGGCGAGGGGTGCCCGGGCGCCTCGGCGGTCGTGGAGACGGGGGAGTCGGGCATGCCCAGGGGCCGGCTGTACATCACCAGCAGGCCGAGGTCGGTCAGCGGGTCGCCGAGCGTGGACATCTCCCAGTCGAGGATCGCCCTGATCCGGTCGTCGTCGCCGATCAGGACGTTGTCCAGGCGGTAGTCGCCGTGCACGACGGCCGGGGCCGGCGACGCGGGCAGGGAGCGGCCGAGCGCCGCGTGCAGTTCGTCGATGCCGGCCAGGTCGCGGTTGCGGGAGGCGTCCAGCTGCTTGCCCCAGCGGCGCAGCTGCCGGTCCAGGAAGCCCTCCGGGCGGCCGAAGTCCGCGAGGCCCACCTCGGCCGGGTCCACGGCGTGCAACTCGACCAGCGTGTCCACCAGGGACAGCACCGCGTTCCGGGTGCGTTCCGGACCGAGCGGGGCGAGCTGGCCGGCGGTGCGGTACGGGGTGCCCTCGACGAACTCCATCACGTAGAAGGGGGCCCCGAGCACCTCCTCGTCCTCGCACAGCAGCACCGGGCGCGGGACCGGCACCCGGGTGGGGTGCAGGGCGCTGATGACCCGGTGTTCGCGTCTCATGTCGTGCGCGGTGGCCAGGACGTGGCCGAGCGGGGGGCGGCGGACGACCCACCGCGAGCGGTCGTCGCGGAGCGCGTAGGTGAGGTTCGACCGTCCGCCCTCGATCAGCCGTCCGGTCAGCGGACCGTCCACCAGACCGGGGCGCTCGCGGTCGAGCAGGGCGCGCAGCCGGTCCAGGTCGAGCCCGGGCGGGTGGTCGGCGCTCATACATCACTCCAAAGGACGGGCGAACAGGGCCAGACTCATGATGCCGACCGGTCGGTATGCCGTCCAGTGCAGGGGCGGAGATCGCGCCGAACGTGATACGGCCCACGATAGTCCCGCGGCCCGCCAGGGCCGGCGGCCGTCGGTCGGCCGACCGACGGCCGCCGTGAGCCGGCGTCGGCCGCGGTGCGTCAGTGGTCGTCCCAGTGGTCCCCGTGCCCGGCGTGCCGGTGCCCGCCGTGCAGATGGTCGACGTGGTCGCCGTGCGGCACCTGCGCGTGCCCGCACTCCTCGTGGTGCACACGCTCATGGCCCTCGTGGACCGCGTGCCCGGCGGGCTCGCACTCGTCCCAGTGGCCCGCGTGCTCCCGGTGCAGATGCCCGTCGTGGACTAGTCGACGTGGTCGCCGTGCGGCACCGCGCAGTGCCCGCAGTCCGGCCCGTGGCGGTGCGGCCCGTGGGCGGTGTGTTCCTGGTGGAGGGCGGTCATGGCGCTCACCTCCGGGGGTAGGAGGAGGTGCGACGGGACGTCCCGGTTGCGTGGCACACGAGTACCCCGGAGGGTCGAGGGCATGAAGGGCATCAGCTACAGCCGCTACGGCGGAGCCGAGGTGCTGGAGTACGGCGAGCTGCGCGATCCCACGGTCGGCCCCGACCAGGTGCTGGTCGAGGTGCGCGCGGCGGCCGTCAACCCGGTCGACTGGAAGTGCCGCGAGGGTTACCTGGAACCGGTGCTGGATGCCGTCTTCCCGGTGATCCCCGGCTGGGACGTCAGCGGAGTCGTCGTCCGCCCCGGCCCCGCCGTCACCGAGTTCGCCCCCGGCGACGAGGTCATCGGCTACGTCCGCGAGGACTTCCTCTCCCGGGGCACCTGCGCCGAGTACGTGGCCGCTCCGGTGCGCACCCTGGCCCGCAAGCCGCGCGGCCTCTCCTTCGAGGAGGCCGCCGGACTCCCGCTGGCCGGGCTCACCGCCTACCAGGTGCTGGTCAAGGCGCTGGAGGTGCGGCGGGGCGACACCGTCCTGGTGCACGCGGCGGCCGGCGGCGTCGGCTCGCTCGCCGTGCAGATCGCCGCCCACCTCGGCGCCCGTGTCCTCGGCACGGCCGGCGAGGCCAACCACGACTACGTCCGCGCCCTGGGCGGCGAACCCGTGGCCTACGGCGAGGGGCTGGCGGAGCGGGTGCGCGGGCTGGCCCCCGAGGGGGTGGACGCGGTGTTCGACACCGTCGGCGGCGACACGCTGAAGGTCTCGGCCCACCTCCTCGCCCCGGAGGGCCGGCTGGCCTCGATCGCCGACCCGGAGGTACGGGAGTACGGCGGCCGGTACGTCTTCGTCCGCCCGGACGCCGACGACCTCGCGCGCCTGGCGGAATGGGCGGAACAGGGCGTCGTCTCCGTCCACGTCCAGCGGACCTTCCCGCTGGAGCGCACGGCGGACGCCCACCGGCTGAACCAGGAGGGCCACACCCGGGGCAAGATCGTGGTCACGGTGGACCGGCGGTCCGGGGAGGACCGTTCGTAGCAAGCTCCTCGAAGGGCGGCAACTCCACAGTCGCGCGGAACGTCCGCCCCGGCGGGCGGGACGATCACACGAACGGGTGACTGCGCCGGGGGCGTGTGCCGGTCCAGGATCGCCCCCTGTGAACTTCCCTGATCCGCCGCGCGTGTGCCCGTGGCGCTCATGACGGTCACGGCGATGGCACCCGCGGCGGCGGCCCGGCCGGACGGCCCCGCCGCGGCGCCCGCCGCCGGCGGACAGGCGCGGCTGCTGGGGGAGCGGATCATTCCCCACGGACTCGCCTTCCGCGGCACCACCGTCGGCGGCCTGTCCGGCATCGACCGCAACCCCCGCACGGGCGAGTACGTCATGATCAGCGACGACCGCTCGGTGCCGCAGCCCGCCCGTTTCCACACCGCACGGATCGACGTGGACGGCACCGGAGTGCGCTCCGTCGCCTTCACCGGCACACGCACCCGCTGCGGCAGCCGGACGGCTCGGTCCACCCGCCGGCCGGCGCCGGCGACGGCAAGGCCGTGGACCCGGAGGAACTGCGGGTCGACCCGCGCACCGGCCGGTACTGGTGGTCCCAGGAGGGCGACCGGCCGACGGCGGCGGACGCCCCGCTGATCCAGCAGTCCGTCCGGATCGCCGACGCCGCCGGTGCCTACCGCGGCCGGTTCCGGCTGCCGGACGACTACCGCTGCACGCGGGGCGACCAGGGGCCGCGGCGGAACAAGGGGGTGGAAGCCATCACGTTCGGCGCCCGGGGCTCCACGTTCACCAGCGCCCTGGAGGGCCCGCTGCTCCAGGACGGCCCGGAGCCCGACCTGCGGCACGGCGCCCTGGTCCGGGTGACCCGGCAGAACCGCGACGGCGCGGTGCTCCGGCAGTTCGCCTACCCGCTGGAGAAGATCTTCACCGAGTCCGACCCGTCCAGCCCGTGGCCCCCGGACACCGGCGTCCCCGCGATCCTGGCCTTCCCCGACGACCCCGACCGCTACCTCGTCCTGGAACGCACCTGGGTGGCGGGCGCCGGTTACCGGATCCGGGTCTTCGACGCCACCGCGCGCGGCGCGACCGACGTGCGGCGCATGTCCTCCCTGGCCGGCCGGGCGGTCGTGCCGATGCGCAAGAGGCTGGTCGCCGACTTCCACGACCTCGGGCTGACCACCGTCGTCAACACCGAGGGCCTGACCTGGGGTCCCCGGCTGCCGAGCGGCGAACGGACCCTGCTCCTGGTCAGCGACGACAACTTCGCCGAGGACGAGGCCACCCAGTTCGTCGCCCTCGCCCTCCGCGACCGCTGACGGGCTCGCGGGCTACACCGACACCAGCACCCCGGCGCACACCGCCAGCGCGAGGGCGCACAGGACCGCCGCCGTCGCCTGGCGGGGAGCGAGCGTCGGCGGGCGGGACGCCGTGGCGAGGGCGCGGACCCGGGAGTGGGCCACCCCGAGGAAGGCCAGCCACAGCGCGCAGCACACCGCGCACGCGAGGACACCGGCCGCCGACGGCCCCCCGTGCAGCGCGGTCTTCAGGGCCAGCACGGTGGCCACCGCGGACGACAGCGTCGTACGCCGCCAGGCCAGCCGGGTCCGCTCGGGCTGCAGCCCGGGATCCCGGTCCGCGGCCCGCGGTCCGGCCGTCACCCCTCCCATCCGACCAGCACCACCACGACCATCGCGACGGCCACCACCGCCACGACCAGGCTGAGCAGCACCGGGAACCGGGACGCGGGCAGGTCCTCGCCGCGCCGCATCGCCCGTTCGCAGCGCACCCAGTGGTTCACCGCCCGCAGGGAGCACAGCACCCCGGCGGCGAGCAGCGCGAGCGCCAGCCCCGCCCGCCACGCCCAGCGCAGGTCGGGCAGGAACTGGTCCACCGCGAACCCGCCGCCGATCAGCGCGAGCGCGGTGCGCAGCCAGGCAAGGAAGGTGCGCTCGTTGGCCAGCGAGAACCGGTAGTCGGGCGTGCCGCCCTCCTCCCGCACCCGCTCCGGCGCGAACCACAGCCGGATGTTCCGCACGAAGTCGCTCACCCGGCCGACCCTACCGGGCGGTCACCCGCCGGCCCGGAACGCCCGCAGCCGTTCGTACGCAGCCAGCCCGTCCGGCACCCACTCCCAGGTGCCGAGCCGCCGCTCGACCTCCTCCTCGGGCAGGAAGGCGTGCCACTGGACCTCCTCCGCCTGCGGGTGTACGGGCGGGTCGCAGCGCACCTCGTACACCGCCGACCACCAGCTGTGCCCGGCGCCGTCGTCGTAGAGGAACTTGAACAGGCGGGCGGGCCGGGGCAGTCCGCCGACGCCCAGTTCCTCCTCGGCCTCCCGCAGCGCCGCCTCGTCGTAGGACTCGCCCGCGCCGACCACGCCGCCGACGAACATGTCGTACAGCGACGGGAACACCAGCTTGGTCGCCGTGCGCCGGTGCACGAAGAGGCGGCCGGCCGCGTCCCGGGCCTGGACGAACACACAGCGGTGGCGCAGCCCGCGGGCGTACGCCTCGCCGCGCGGGCGCCGGTCGACGACCCGGTCGTGCTCGTCGACGATGTCGAGGATCTCGTCAGCAGGGTTCATGCCCGCCATCCAAGCAGGGTCGGATCCACTCGGGTTCGGGGGTTCGGGCCCGGGTCCGGGGGAGGGCCGAGGGTGTCCGGGGGCGGATCGGTCACCGGGGCTGGGCCGGTGTCCGGGGGCCGGGACCATGGCGGGCAGGGCCGGGCCCGTGCCGGGCAGGAGGCTCGGTTCCGGGCGGGGCCGTGGCTCAGCGTCGCTGGAGGTCCGGGGACTCCCGTTCCGTCTCGCCCGCGCCGCACGGCATCGCCGGGTGCAGCCCGAGCAGCACGATGCCCCCCACCACGGCCGCGAGCCCGGCCGCCTCCCAGGCCAGCGCCCCGGTGTCGGTGCGCAGCCGGTCCCCGAGGAAGCCCACCCCGCACAGGATCCCGGCCAGCGGTTCGGCCGCGGTCAGCGCGGGCAGCGACGTGCGCAGCGGCGCGGTCTCGAACGCGCTCTGCACCAGGACCAGCCCGGTGACCCCGCAGGCCACCACGCCGTACGGCTGCCAGCCGGTGAGCAGTCCGGTCAGCCCGCCGTCGGAGAAGCGGGTGCCGCTCACGCGGGTCAGCGCGTCCTGCACGCCGTACAGCAGTCCGGCCGCCAGTGCCAGCAGCGCCGCGCCGCCGCTCAGCCGCGAGCGCTTGGCGTACGCCGTCAGGAGCAGGGCCGCGCCCACCACCGCGCCGATGATCAGCCAGTGCCGCAGCGGGTCGGTGACGGCCGTGCCGGCGCGCGGCTCGCCCGCCATGATGAACGCGCTCACCCCGCCCGCGAGGAGCAGCAGACCGGCCCAGCCCTGGCGGCCGAGCGGCTGTCTGGTCTGGTGCCGGGAGAGGGCCAGGGCGAACAGCAGGTTGGTCGCGAGCAGCGGCTCCACCAGCGAGATCTCGCCCTTGCCGAGGGCGACGGCGCCCAGCACCATGCCGGCCACCATCAACGCCAGGCCGCCCAGCCAGCGCGGGATCCGCATCAGGTCGAGCAGCAGCCGGAAGGAGAGGAAGTCGCTGAGCGGCGCGTGCTGCGCCGCGTTCTGCTGGAGGACGAATCCGAAGCCGAGGCAGCAGGCCGCGCTCACGGCGAGGAGCAGAACCAGAACGGACACGCTGTGTACCTCGATCATCCGGCCGGACCACGGGCGCGTAGTGGCCGACTGTAGCGCTACCGGAACGGAATTGCCCCGGAAGTACCCGGAACCGGGCGGTTGCACGCCATGGTCCGCAACCCGGGCGCGCGGCGCCATGGCGTGCGCCACATCCGCGCCCCCGGAACCCGGGGTGTGCGGCCCGGTACGGCGGGGCAGACGGGCATGGCATACGCCACAGGGAATTCCCCGCGTTCACACCCGTGACGGTTCCCACCTGCGCCGGGAGGGGTCAAGTGCCCGCCCCTACAGGGAAGTTGAAGGTGCTACGGCCTTGTTCCGCTTGACGCGACCCATGGCGGGGGGTTTGCTGTGCGTGATCGGTCGATGGCAGCCCGAGAAACAGGAAGCCCCGCGGTGCCCCCTTCCCCGCCTCTGCTCGGCGCGCGCCGGGCCGCAACGGACCCGTCCGCCGCCCCTGCCCCCGGCGCCCGCGGCGCCTTCGACGCCGCCCTCGACGACGACGGGCTGCGCACCGCCCGGGCGGCCCTGGCGCAGGGCCGGTGGCAGGCCGTCCGCTCCCTGCTGGTGCACACCGGCGACGACTGGGACCGGCGCGGCCACCGCCTCACCGTCCTCGCCCGGGACCCCCGCGCCGCCACGTGGGCGGGCGACTGGCTGGCCGCCGAGCCCGGCTGCGCCGACGCCGCCGCCCTGCGGGCCCTCGCCCTGGTCCACCGGGCCGCGCGCGGCGAGGAGGAACCCGGCCGGGCCCGCGACTCCTGTGCCGCGGCCGCCGCGCTCGCCCCCGCCGACCCCACCCCCTGGCTCGGGCTGCTCCTGCTCGCGCGCGCCGTGGGCCCCGAGAGCGCCCTGCTCGACGCCTTCGCCGAGCTGCGCCGCCGGCACCCGGAGCACCACCACGCCCACCACCTGCTGATCGCCTGCCTCGCCGAACGGCCCGGCTGCGGCCGGGCCGAGGCCCACGAGGTGTACGACGCCGCCGAACGGGCCGCGGCCGAGGCGCCCGCCGACTCCCCGCTGGCCGTGCTGCCGGTGGTCGCCTACGCCGAGCGGTACCGGGTCCTCGCCGCCACCGGACTGGGCCCCGCCGACCCGGCCGCCTCCCGGCACTGGTCCGGCCCCCGGGCCCGGCGCGTGCTGTCCGCCTCCTTCGACTGGTGGCTGGAGTGGGAGCACGACGAACACCCCCGCCGCCTCATCGACCTCAACCACCTGGCGTTCGCCCTGTCCTGCGCGGGCCGTCCGGCCGAGGCGGCGGCCCTGTTCCAGCGCATCGGCGACCACGCCACCCCGGAGCCCTGGGCCTACGCCCACCGCGACCCGCTGGCGGCCTTCCGCACGGCCCGCGCCCGCGCGCTCGGGCACGGATGACCGAGCGCGGAACGGCGAAGCCGGCCCGTCCGGCCGGGGGAAGCCCCCGGCTGTCGGCCACGGCGGCCATGCCGGTGTCGTTGAAGTGGAGGTGGTCACCGGGGTCGTAGGCGGGCAGGATGCGCGTGGGGTCGGCCGGGTCGCGG
>NZ_JBEZUP010000022.1:0-126855 GCF_040636485.1 Streptomyces sp. NPDC038707 | reverse complement strand
CGCGTGCCGACCAGGTCAGCACGAAGCCGCTGAGCAGGAAGAAGAAACCGACGCCTACGAAGCCGAGTTTGGCGGCCGAACGTCGGCGTCACGGCCCGCACCAGCCGGTCGGCGTACTCCTGCCCGGCGTTCGCGAACCGCGGGTACTCGGTGACGAAGTGGTCCCACTCCACGAACTCGAGCGCCTCCCGCACGTCCTCCAGCAGGACCTTCTCGCGGTACGGGTACGGCCACTCACCCGACAGCCTGATCACCTCGTGCAGCAGCTCGTGGCGGAGCGGATGGCGCTCGGCCAGCAGTACCGCGTCGTACAGGTCCTTGCCCTGCGCGTGCATGTCGTTGATCAGCCACATCAGCTTCCAGGCCAGCGACAGTTCCGGCGACACCGCCCGTACGAGCGTGCCGCCCGGAAGTCCGGCCGGTGCGGGTTCCTCCGGCAGCCGCTCGTTGAAGACGAAGTCGAGCTGGACATGGCCGCCGGGCAGGCCGGGCACGCCCCACGGCAGCACCATCCGGCGGCCCGGTACCCGTTCGTAGGTCCAGATGTCCTCGACCACCGCGCCCCGTGCCGAGATCGCGATCCCGTGTCCGTGCGCGTCGGCCGACTCCTGTGCCGCCGCGGCGACCCCGCGCAGCATCCGGTCCGTGCGGCCGTCGTCGATCCCCCAGGTGTGGGGGACGACGACGAAGTCCAGGTCACCCGGTTCGCGGGCGGTGTCCGGGAACCACACCGACATCAGCACGCTGCCCCGCAGCACCAGTGCGTCGGCCCACTCGGAGCCGGCGATCGCGTCCAGCACCAGGTGCAGGGCCCGGCGCCGGGCCGCCCGCCACGCCGCGCCGCGCGCCGGGTCGCCGAACCGCGGGTCGGTCGCGCGGTAGGCGCTGCGGCGGTGCTTCAGCGAGGGGTCGAAGACGGGACGCTGGACCACGTCGTCCCCGGGCACCCACTGGAACGTCTCCGGCAGGTCCCGCGCCCTGCGGGTGGCGTCGTCCAGCGGCTTCCAGGGCGGCTCGGCGCGCCGCCGGCCGGACCCCTCCCATGCCGTCCCGCTCATGTCCGTACCCCCACGGGCTCCTCGATCCAGCCGTCGTCCACGGACAGGTCACTGTCGTGCAGCACGAACTCCCGCTCCACACTCAGTACGGCAACCCCTCCCAGCTCCGCCAGCAGCCGCTCCAGCGCCCGCCCCGCGCCGTCCGCACCCACCCTGCGGCACCGCTGCGTCACGAACCGCTCGTGCCGCGCGCCGGCCCGCACCCGGCGCGCGTTCCACGACAGATGGGCGCCGTGCGGGACGACCCGGGCGGCGAGCGCGCCCAGGTCCGAGTGCGCGTCGAGCGACAGCTTCACATGGTGCTCGAAGTAGCGTCCGTCGTCCGCGGCGAGCCGGTCCGGCACCTCCGGGGCCCACGGCGTGCACTCCGTCTTCACCCGGACCGGCGCGAAGCCGTCCGTCCGCAGTCCCGCCACGACGTCCCGCACCCGCGCGCACTGTCCGGCGTACGACGCCGACCCGGAGAGCGTGAGCATGGGCTGCTCGGTCATCCGGCCGCGCGCCAGCACGATGTGCGTGAGCTTCAGACCGGCCGCGGCCGCCCACCGGCGCAGCCGCGCCCACTCCTCGGGGCCCGCGCAGCGGACGGTGACGTGCGATTCGTACAGGCAAGCGGACACCGGGGGATCATGCCAGACCACGCCCGCCGGGCGGCACGGCGCCCTCCCGAAAGCCCTTAGCACCCGTCGGCCCCGCCCGTTACGGTCTCCAGCGTGTGTCCCTGCGGTGGGGAGCCCGAGAGTTCCGGGAGCAGGTTCCGTCCACGGCATGTCGTATCGGTGAGCTGGTGCTCGGCCGCGAAGAGGACGGCAGCATCGAGATCGGGCCGCGCGAAGGGTTCGGCGGCCCTCAGCCGACCCTGTTCGTCGGCCGCCGGGACGAGCCGGAGCCGGGCACGTCCCGGCGGCACATCGACGTCAACGCCACCGACCGCGATCAGGACGCCGAACTGCAGCGACTGCTGGAACTCGGGGCGCGTCCGGCCGACATCGGCCAGACCGGCGCGGAGACCTGGTACGTCCTCGCCGACCCCGAAGGCCCCGGGGAGCGCGAGGTCACGGAACGGCGAGCCGGTCGCCGAGTTCACTGCGTGCGTACAGGACCGTCCGCCCGGCCCGTGCCCGGGTGACCAGGCCGCAGGCGGTGAGCACGGCGAGGTGCTGGGAGACGGCGCTGGGGGTGACACCGAGGACACGGGCCAGTGACGTCGTGGTGTCGGGGGCGTCGAGTGCCGCGAGGAGGGCGGCCTTGGGGCGCCCGATCAGCGCGGCGAGCGAATCCGCGGGCGGTGCCGCCACCGCCTCCCACAGGGTGGCCACCCCCCGAGCCGGGTAGTCGACGCGCGGCACCTCGCCGATCGGGGCCGTCGCCTTGCGGCCGAACAGGGTCGGGCAGAGGGTGAGCCCGCTGCCGGCCGGCACCCGGCTGCGGGTGCCCATGGGGTGCAGGCGCAGGATCCCCGACTCCCACTGGACGTTGGGGTGCAGACCGGCGAAGAGGGCCGCGGCCCCGCCGGAGGCGAGCAGCTGCGCCCGGTAGAGGATGTCGGCCTCCAGCACGCCGCGCATCCTCGGCCAGTACGGTTCCAGCGCCAGGTGCCAGTACGCCTCCAGCGCGTCGGCGATCCGGTCGCGCAGCGCGGCCGGGTCACCGCGCAGCACCGGCGGTATGCGCTGGTCGCGGTAGGCGGTCTCGATGTCCCGGCGGACGGTGACGGGATCGGTGCCCCTGAGCGTCCGCAGTTCCCCGGCCATGTCCGACACCCGGGTCAGGGGGCGCGGGGTGATGAAGTCGGGCAGCCAGCGCCGCTCGCTGACCAGGGCGTCGAGCATCTCGCCGTCCAGCAGGGGGAGACGGTCGCGGACCCGCCTGATCCACCGCAGGTGCAGCGGGAAGTCACCGGGGTCGCGCAGCGCCCACAGGCTGTGGCAGGTCTCCTGCAACGGCGAGACGGCGAACCGGACGCCGGCGAGGTCGTCCACTCCCAACTCGATCTCGATCAACCGGCCCCGCTCCTTCAGCGCCCCGACGATTCAGGACCAGCCTAAATTCCTGTCGGTCGGCGGGGGAGGGCGGCTTCAGTGGACGGCATGATCCTGCCTCCACGCGGCCCCTTGCGGGTCTATGCCGCCGTGACCTTCTTCGACTCCCTGGTCCCGGGCATCATGCTCGCGGGCGGCGTCCTGTTCTTCACCGAGGTCGCCCACCTGGGCGCGGTGCAGGTCGGCAGCGGCCTGTCCCTGGCCGCGCTCGTCGGGCTCGCCGCGGCCGTGCCGGCCGGCCGTCTCGGGGACCGTACGGGACACCGCAGACTGCTGATCGTCCTCAGCCTGCTGCGCGCCCTGATCCTCGGCGCCTACCAACTCGTGGACTCCTACCCGGTGTTCCTCGTCGTCGCCTGCCTCGCCGGGCTCGTCGAAAGCGCGGCCGGCCCGGTACGCCAGGCCTGCCTCGGCGCTGTCACCACGCCCGGGAACCGGGTGCGCACGCTCGCCTTCAACCGCGTCGTGCGCAACATCGGCGCCACCCTCGCCACCCCCGCCCTCGGGCTGGCCCTCGCCCTGGACAGCCCCCTGGCCTTCCGCGCCCTGATCGGCGCCGGTGCGGTGAGCGTGCTGACCGTCGCGCTCGTCGCGGTGCGCCTGCCCGAGACGCCGGTGCCCTCTGCCGGAGCCGGCCCGGCCGCCACCGGGCCGCGGCCCGCCGGGGCAGGGCGCGCCGGAGTCCTGCGCGACCGCCCGTACCTCACCCTCGCTCTGCTCAACGGCGTACTCGTCATGCACATGGAACTCCTGGAAGTCGGCATGCCGCTGTGGGTCACCGGCCACACCCGGGCTCCCGCGTGGACGACATCCGCCCTGCTCTTCCTCAACGTGCTGATCGCCATCGCCTTGCAGATGCGGGTCGGGCGGACCGTCACCGGCGTGGGCTCCGCGGCCCGCGCGCTGCGCCGCGGCGGCTACTGCCTGCCGGCCGCTGCCGTGGTGTTCGCCGCCACCGGCACGCTCGGCCCCCTGCCGGGTGTGCTCGCGCTGTCCGCCGCCGTCACCTTGCTGACCCTCACCGAACTGCTCCAGTCGGCCGGCTCCTGGGGCCTGTCCTACGACCTCGCCGATGCCGCCCGCCTCGGTGAGTACCAGGGTGCCTGGTCCACGGGCACCCAACTCGTCCGCTCCTGCGCCCCCCTCCTGGTCACCCTCGCCCTGTCCTCCCTCGCCGCCACCGGATGGCTGGTCATCGGCGCCGGTTACGCGGTGGCGGCCGCCTCGGCCGTCCCGCTGGCCCGCCGTGCGCACGCGTGGCGGACCGGGGAACGGCCACGGTGGGTGCACGAAGTGCCAGAGCGGCGGGACCGTGTCAGGCCGAGGTGAACCCGCCCCCGCGACGTGCTGTTCCTCCCGGAACCGCGTCGCCGGCTGAACGCTGCCGGCCGCGCAAGCCTGGGCCGGTCGGGGCGGCCCGCCCCAAGCCCTTCCGCTCACCGCCGGGGATCTGGGCGGGGACCACGCCCGACGGCCGGGGCCCTCCGTTTCAGGACCACGACGTGTGGATCCACCGGGCCGTGGCCGGGCTGCCGTCGGGCTGAGCGCACGGCCCGGTTGTCAGTGGCGGGTGGAAGACTGCCCGGCATGATCGAACTCAACCCGAAAGCGGACCTTCTCCGTTATCTGCAAGAGGCGCGGGACGCGCTGGTGTGGAAGCTCGACGGGCTCTCCGAGTACGACGTCCGCCGACCGCTGACCCCCACCGGAACCAACCTCCTGGGACTGGTCAAGCATGTCGCCGGCGTGGAACTGGCGTACTTCGGCGACACCTTCGGGCGCCCGTTCTTCGAGCAGGAGCCGCCGCCCTGGTGGTACACGGAAGACGCGGAACCCAACGCGGACATGTGGGCCACCGCGGACGAGTCACGGGAAGACATCGTGGGGCTGTACCGGCAGGCCTGGGAGCACTCGGACCGCACGATCGCATCGCTGGCACTCGACGCGACCGGTCACGTCCCGTGGTGGCCGGAGGAACGACGGGAAGTGACACTCCATCACGCCCTGGTGCGCGTCATCTGCGACACCCAGCGCCACGCCGGCCACGCCGACATCGTGCGCGAAATGGTCGACGGGTCCGCGGGGAGTGCGCGGGGCAAGGACAGCCTGCCGACGGCGGACCGGGCGTGGTGGGAGAACCACCGCCGCCGACTGGAGGACGTGGCGCGGAACGCCGGTGACAGCTGACCGGCGCCCGGCCCGCCGCGGGCACCGGTCACAGGGCGGAGACGGTGCTTTCCACCACGTCGAGCAGGGCGTTCCTGTCCTTCTGGACGCGGGCCAGCACGCGCAGTCCGTAGTACGTGCTGAGGACCTGGCGGGCGAGCGTCCCGGCGCTCCGCTCCGGGGAGATCTCACCGGAGCGCTGCCCCCGCGCGATCGTCGCGGTCAGTGCCCGCTCCACCGTGGTGAAGTGCCGGCGGACCTCCTCCCGGACGGCGTCGTCCGAGTCGGCTTTCTCCACCGACGCGTTGATGGAGAAACAGCCTGAGGCGTCGGGGTCCGCCAGGTCGGCGTCGACGGCCTGGACCATCAGGTCCCGCACCAGGTCCCTGACGGGGGCGGGCCGGTCAAGGAGTGCGGTCTGCTCGGCGGTGTAGATGTCGTAGTAGCGGCGCAGGGCCCGTAGGTACAACGCCCGCTTGTCGCCGAAGGTGCTGTACAGGCTCGACTGGCCGAGGCCGGTCGAGTCGGACAGGTTCCGGGTCGAGGTGCCCTCGTACCCCCGGCGCCAGAAGGTCTCCATGGCGGCGGTGAGGGCCTGCGTCTCGTCGAACTTCCTGGGCCGGGCCATACCCGCATTCTACGGATTCCGGAGCGACCGCACGGAAACCCGGGGGCGGATCATCCCGCCACCGCGACGGCCTCGATCTCGATCAGCCAGTCCGGATCGGCGAGGGAGGAGACCTGGACGAAGGACTCGGCGAACGTGTGCGGGACGAAGTACTCGGCCCTCAGCCGAGCGAAGGCCTCCTGCTGCCGGGCTATGTCGGTGACGAACACCGTCGCCTTGACGACCCGGTCGAGACCGGAACCGGCGTTCTTCAGGACCAGGGCGAGGTTGGCCAGCGCCTGCCGGGCCTGCGCCTCGAAGTCGTCCCTGCCGACCGTCGTGCCGTGCTCGTCGACCGGCCCCTGGCCCGAGGTGAAGACGAGGTCGCCGACGCGGATGCCGAGCGCGATGCCGGCGGGTTCGTACCAGTCGGGATCGGCGGTGACACGGACGCGCTGCGGGGCGGCGGTTGCATCGGCCATGGGACTCCTCCTCGGAGCGGGAACAGCGGGAACAGCGGAAGAGGCGGGACAGGCCGCCGGGCAACTGGTGGGACCGGGCCGCCACTTCCAGGCGTTCCTCACCGTACCCTAGTTTTGAAGCAAACGCTTCGAAACGTGCTAGCGTCGCTCCCGGCCCGCCCCCCACCACCCGTGACCGGGCTCGACTCCCGTCCCCACCGCCGCACTCGGAGGCAACCCCATGCCCCTTGCCGTCTACATCCTCGGCCTGGGTATCTTCACCCAAGGCACATCGGAGTTCATGCTCTCCGGCCTGCTCCCCGACCTGGCCGCTGACCTGGGGGTCTCCATCCCCGATGCCGGGCTGCTGATCTCGGCGTTCGCCATCGGCATGGTCGTCGGCGCCCCGCTCCTCGCAGTCGCCACACTCAACTGGCCCCGCCGCACGGCCCTGGTGGCGCTGCAGGCCCTCTTCATCGCCGCGCACATCCTCGGAGCCCTCGCCCCGGGCTACGCGGTCCTGTTCGCCACACGGGTGATCAGTGCCCTCGCGTACGCGGGCTTCTGGGGTGTCGCCGTGGCCACCGCCGTCGCCCTCGTCCCGGCGAACGCCAAGGGCAAGGCGGTCGCGGTCGTCGCCGGCGGACTCACCCTCGCCACCATCATCGGCGTCCCGGCGGGCACGCTGCTCAGCCAGTTCGCCGGATGGCGCGCCGCCTTCTGGGGCGTGGCCGCGCTCACCCTGGTAAGCCTTGCCTGCTCGGTGTCCGCGATTCCCGGCGGGCGGGGGTCCGCGGAGGAGACGCGTACCGTCCGCGCCGAACTGCGGGCGATGGCCCGGCCGCAGTTGTGGCTCTCGTACGCGGTGACGGCGTTCTCCTTCGGCGCCGTGATCGTCACCTTCAGCTACCTCGCCTCCCTGCTCACCGATGTCACCGGACTGGCCGACGGCTGGGTGCCCGTCCTGCTGGCGCTGTTCGGCGTCGGCGGCCTGCTCGGCATGGTCATCGGCGGCAGGACCGCCGAGGCTTACCCGATCCGCACGCTCGCACTCGGTACCGGCGTCCTCGCCGCGGCCTCCGCGCTGCTCGCCGTCCTGGCGGAGAACACCGTCGTGACCGTGGCCCTGGTCTTCGTCCTCGGCATGGCGGGATACGTCACCAACCCGATCCTGCAGTCCCGGGTGTTCGTCGTGGCGCCCGGCGCACCGACCCTGGTCGGCGCCACCAACACCTCGGCCTTCAACGTCGGCAACACGCTCGCGCCGGCCCTCGGCGGCGTGGTCATCGACGCCGGGTTCGGTTTCGCCTCGGTGGCCTGGGTCGGAGCCGCGCTCGCCGCCGCCGGGCTGCTCGGCACCCTGTGGGCAGGACACCTCCAGTACCGCTCCCGCCCGGCCGGGGGCAAGACGGTCGCGCAAGGCGTCAGCGCCGCTCGCCAGGGCCAGGAACGGACAGAGACCCCTGTATGACCAGGCATGACGTTCCTGGCGGGCGGTCGGCCGCCCGGCTCACGAACGGTGGTGGGGCAGGCGCTGCTTCGACGGCAGCGGCTGCGCCGGTGCCGCGGGTGTGTCCAGCGGCGCCTGCCGACGAATGACGGCGTGCGCGGCTTCGGCCGCGCCGAGGCCGAGCGCGACGAAGACGGCGCCGACCGCGCCCAGCCAGTGGGCGCCGAACCGCGCCATCCCGGCCTGCCCCACCAGGGGCGCGACCGAGACCCCGATGTAGACCGTGGCCGAGGCGAGACCGGTGAGCAGGGGTGCCGCTGCCGGCAGGGTGGTGATCAGGCGGTGGGTCTGCGGTGTCAGGAGCCCCCATCCGCAGATGCCCCAGACCAGGAGCGCCACGACGGTGGAGGCCAGATGTGCGCTGGTCCACGGCAGCAGTGCGAAGTCGATCGCGGCCACGATGATCGCGGTATTGATGACGCGGCGGCTGCCGAAGCGGTCGATCAGGCCGCCCGAGCCGAGGGTTCCGGCGGTGGCGGCCAGGCCCCACGCGCACAGCAGCGCGGCGAGGGTGGTGCCACTGCCGCCGGTGGCGCGGTCGAGGCTTTCGCCGATGAAGGAGTAGACGGTGTACAGGCCGGTGTAGACGAGGAGGGTGGTCAACAGGGTCAGGCCGATGCGGCGGTCGGTGAGCGGGGCGACGCGGGTGCGCAGCGGGACGGCCGGGGGCATGGGGATCCCGGGCAGGAGCAGGGCGATGCCGACGGCGGCCAGCAGTCCGAGCGCGGAGACGAACACCATGGTGGCACGCCAGTCGCCGGTGATGCTGCCGAGCGCGGTGCCGATGGGCGCCCCCAGGGCGGTCGCGGCGCTGAGGCCGGTCATCACGGTGGCGATGGCCCTGCCGCGGCGCTCCGGGGGAGCGAGCGCGGCGGCCGCGGCGACAGCGGCGGGGGTGACCATGGCTCCGCCGAATCCCGCGAGCGCTCGCGCGGCCAGGGCCACGCCGAAGACGGGAACGAAGGCGGTCACGACGTTGCCGGCGGTGAAGACGGCGAATCCGGTGAGGAACAGCGTGCGGCGTGGCCAGCGGGTGGTGAGCGCCGCCATGACGGGGCCGAGGACGGCATAGGTGAAGGCGTAGGCGCTCAGCAGCCAGCCCGCGGTGCCGACGGGGACGCCGAGGGAATCCGCCGCGTCCGGCAGGATCCCGGCGATGACGAAGCTGTCGGTGCCGATGGCGAACATTCCGGCGGCAAGGACGACAAGCGATCGGTACACGATGCAGAACCTCCAGGCGTTCGACGTAACAAAGTCAGTTACGACAAACGCGGCAGGGTGGTCGTGGTGGATGTGATTGGTTGATGTAACAGGACTAGTTATGACGCCGGGCCGAAGAGAGGCCGGTCCCTGAGGGCCGGCCGACAGGAACCGCCGGCTGGAATCAAGGGCCGGACACCGTCTCCCTCGCCATGTCGGCAACGGTCACGGCTGCCAGTTCGGCCCTCAACGCCCCCTCCGCGCGGTCGTACACCTCCCGCAGTACGCGTGGGATGCCCCTGCCCACGGGGCACTCCTGATTGGGGGGCGCGGGGTGAAGGGCGATGAGCGGATCGGGTTCGACGGCGAGGTAGACATCCCTCAGAGTGATCGACTCCGGAGCGCGGGCCAGCCGCCACCCCGCCCCCTGGCCGCGCTGCGACTCCACCAGACCCGCATCCCGCAGGCGCCCGAGGGCGCGGCGGATGACGACAGGGTTGGTGTTGACGCTGGCG
This sequence comes from Streptomyces sp. NPDC038707, assembly GCF_040636485.1. Taxonomy (NCBI): domain Bacteria; kingdom Bacillati; phylum Actinomycetota; class Actinomycetes; order Kitasatosporales; family Streptomycetaceae; genus Streptomyces; species Streptomyces sp. NPDC038707. The sequence continues at coordinate 117,296 of NZ_JBEZUP010000022.1, read as the reverse complement.
GCGATCTGTTCGGACGTCACGATGCCGTCGGGACGCTTGGGGCAGACCCGCGCCATCCAGGTCAGCGTGTGCGTGGCAACGGTCATGCGGCTGTTCGCGCCCATGATGCCTCCCCCCTCCGTGTTGCAACAGATTCTGTTACGACGCGGGTCGCTCGTCAAGCCTTGCGCGGCATCACCCGACCGAACGCCGTGAACGACCGGTTCGCTCCCGGACGTACTGCCCCAACCACGGCGGCGAGATGTGGCCGGTACACCCATCGTCCATCCCGGCCCCGGCTGCGGTGAGGTGGGTCGCACCCTGGTCGCACGAAGGCGTGAAGCTCCGGCTGGGCGAGCGCGGACGCTCTCGGCTGTCACGACAAGGCCACCACCCACCTGCTCGGCTCGGCGGCTGCGGCAAGGTTCCGGGCGTCTCCCAGGGCATCCCGAGGGAGCCGTTCGGGCCCTTGGACTGCCCTGACGCCTCTGGTGCGGGCAGTGTTCGCCCATGTATCCAGGACGCGGCCCAGGATTCGCGCGCCGGATGGAGGACGTGTGTACGACCGCAGCAGAGAGAGGGCGACCGGCACCGATGTGAGCCGGGCGCCGGCTCGGCAGCCCGCTGGACCACGGACAGCTCCGGGGAGCCTCACCGCTCTGCAAGGCGCTGCCGGGAATCAGGCCGTGGTGCAGATGCTGCGCCGGGCCGGACACCCGTCCGCGGGGCGGCACCAGCATGGTGCCGGTTGTGGGCACGAGGAGCCCGAGGTGCAGCGTTCCACCGTCCACGACGTGCTGCGCGCTCCCGGGCGGCCCCTGGACGAGGCCACCCGGACCGACATGGAAGCCCGGCTCGGTGCCGACTTCTCCGATGTGCGCCTCCACAGTGGCCCGGCGGCCCGGTCCTCCGCGGCCGAGATCGGAGCACGGGCCTACACCTCGGGCAGCCACGTCGTCATCGGAGCGGGAGGCGCGGATCCGCACACGCTGGCCCACGAGTTGACCCATGTCATCCAGCAGCGCCAGGGCCCGGTCGCGGGCACTGACACCGGCGACGGCCTGCGGATGAGCGACCCGTCGGACCGGTTCGAGCGGGAGGCCGAGGAGAATGCGCGCCGGGTGATGTCCGTGCCTGCCCCGGTCCAGCGCGAGGCCGTGGACAAAGGACGCGGCCCGTCGACGGCGGGCGGCGGGGTCGCCGTGCAGCGGACCTTCCAGATGGCCAACAAGACGTACGACGCGGAGAACGCCAAGGAACTCACCATGGCGATGTTCGACAAGGCGAAGGGAGGCCAGAAGCGCTGGACCGAAGAGGTGAAGAGGACCGTCGTCGCCAGCACCCAGCAGTTGGCCGAGGCCGAAGACTTTCACGGTCGCTTCAGCAACTACGGTCAGCTGCTCAACCATGTGCTGGGGTGGGTCAACAAGGCCACGGCGGCGAGCCTGCCCGCCGTCGCGCCCGGCGTCGTGCGGACCGGCAGCCCCGAGCCGATCGAGCCGATGGAGGGGGTCGAGCCGATGGAGGGGGTCGAGCCGATGGAGGGGGTCGAGCCGACGGCGCAGATATCGGACGATCAGAAGATCAGCCGGCTCGCCAACTTCCGTCGCCGGGCCTCCGACGTGAGCACGAACAAGGAGCTCATGGGGTTCCGGGACACCACGAAGATCGTCTCGGACTTCACCTACAAGCCCATACCCGGCAACCAGTACAGCATCGGCCACACCGGCAACCTCCTGCTCGGCGGCCCGACGGAGCACACCTACGCCGAACTCTTCGCGGCGGTGCGGACCCACACCGGCCTGTCCGACGCGGCCCTGGCCGCCCGGTTCGTCCGCGCCCTGTCCGACTCGGGCGACGCCTTCGAGGGCCTGCCGCCCGAGGGCCGGAAGTACTGCGCGAAGGTCGTGGCCATCATCCAGGGCGCCGAGTTCCGCCGGGCCGCGGGCAACCCGACCGTCGCCATCGCGGCCTTCAACCAGGTGGTCACCACGCGGGGGCTCACCTTGGAGAACGCGTTCACACAGCACGCGCTCTTCGCCCCGACCGGCGGATCGGCGGAGTCCCAGTTCCACCGCAAGGATGTGCCCAACACCCCGGACCTGCGCCTTCGGATGCTGAACGAGTACGACTCGCTCGCCCGGCTGGTGAGCGACAACGGCTTCGCCACAGACACCGAGGAGCACTTCCTCGAGGGTTGTCAGTACGTGGCGCAGGCCAACATGGAGGCGTTCAAGAAGACGTTCAGCTACAGCCTGCAAGGCTGATGCGCACATACGCCGGGGCGCACGCGGGCGGGTGCTGTCGGACGGCACGGCGTACGGACCGGACGCTCACGCTCGGCCGTCGGCGTGCGCGGACCGTGCCCGGCCGGGGTCGAAGTGGGCCGGGACGTGACGGAAGAAGAAGTTGTGGATCAGCCGGGCGGTGGTCCTGCTGTCGCCGAAATACTCCTGGGCCTGGTGGAACTGGCCGGGGTCGAACAGCACGAGCCGGTTCGGCACCATCGCCAGGGAGAGCAGTTCCCGCCACCGGGTGATGTCGCCACCGTCGGCGAGGATCTCCTGGGCGTCCGCGCGGCCGCGCAGTTCGGAGAAGTGGCGCACTCCGGTGCGGCGGTGGGCGTAGAGGGAGGTGCCGCCCCGGCACTGCTCCGCCGTGTTCAGGTAGAGCACGCCCGCCCAGCGGGCCTCGTCGATGTGGATGCGGGCACCGCGGTGCAGGTTGACCTTCCAGTCCGTCGCCGTGGACATGTGCAGGTGGTTGGCGATCAGTTCCGCCCGGCTGCCGGGGCCCAGCACCTCGCAGATCCGGCCGATGGCCTCCTCCTCCATCCAGCGGGGTGCCGGCGCGGTGCGGTAGGCGAATGCGCTGTCCGCGCGCGGGGTGAACGGGCGGTCCAGTGCGGCGGCCCGGGCGCGTGCGAAGTCCGCGTACACGTCGTCGACGACGATGAGCGAGGCACGGTCGATGCCGGTGACGGTCATGGCGGGGCTCCTTCGGGGTCATCACGGACGGAGCGTGGAGAGGCGTCGTCGCCCATGGAGGCGGCGCGGTCGAGGAGGAAGGCCGTCACTTCCGCCACCGCCCGGCGCGAGGCCGCCTGGCAGAACCGTTCCACATGGCCGACCGGATAACCGCTGAGGGTCACGGCCGCCCGGCCGCGCAGCCGTTCGGCGAGGCGCCGGCCGTGCCGGGCGTCGGCCCGGGTGTCATGGGTGCCGGTCTGGATCAGCAACGGCGGCAACGGGCCTTCGGGCAACGGCAGATGGAGCGGCGACAGCGCGGCGAGGGCACGGCGCTGCTCGGGGCGGGACGGGTCGCCGAGCAGCGCCGTCCAGTACCGGCCGATCCCGAGGGCGGGGAAGCCGACCAGGTCGGTGACGGGGAAGCGCAGGACCCAGCCGTCGAACAGGCCCGGCTCCAGCAGCACCGCCCGCGCGGCGCCGACCGCGCCCATGCTGTGCCCGAGGACCAGCAGGGGCCGTCCGGGCCCGATGTGCTCGCGCAGGTGACGGGCCGCGTGCAGCAGGTCGTCGTACCCGCGCTCGCCGGACGGCACCCGGTGCGCGGGGACCAGCGACCGGGTCACCGCCCGGGCCAGGGTGAGCCGTCCCGCGCGGGCGAGGTCCTCCAGCGCGCGTTCCAGCGGGGCGTTGGCGAGGGCGGTGAGCCCGCCGTGCTCCATGAGAAGGACGGGGCCCGCGGTGCCGGACAGCCGCACCGGGAGCCGGCGGCCGTCGCCCGCCGTCCAGAACCGGGTGGCGCGAAACGCGGACGCGGGCCAGGGAATCCTGCCGAGGACGCGCGGGTCCGGCGTACCGTCCAGGAGCAGTTCGACGTGGCCGGCGGTGCTGCCGTCGGGCCGGCGGCCGACCCTGAGCCACAGCGCGCAGTCGGCGTCGGGCGCGGCGGTGACCTCCGGGAACGAGTCCCCGGGCCCGCCGCCGGCGACCAGGCGTGGCTCCGGACGGTCGCCGTCGACCCGGTACAGCGCCTCGGTTCCGCCCGCGACCACGGCCCGCACGACCACCCCGAGCCGGGTGCCCCAGAACCAGGCCGGTGCCGTCCCGTCCGGGAAGACGACCGGTTCTCCGGCGGACACCTCCGTCGCGCCGGGCGGAAGGACGTACAGGACGGCGCGGGGCGTGCCCAGCGCCTCGCCGCGCCACCAGCGGTGCGCGCCGAGCACCAGCCGGGTGCGCGGGGAGGACACCGCCGGCAGTTCGGTGACGGTGGGGCGGCCGGACCCGGGGACGAGGCGCAGCAGCCGGTGGGTGGTCGCACCGCGCGCCGCCGACTTGACGAGTACGGTGTCCGGCCGGGCCGTCGGCTCCAGGGTCACCAGGGCGTCCGGGGCGTCGCCGAGCGGCACCGGCCGGTCGTGCGCGAAGGGCTCGCCGGTGCGGTGCACCGCGACCCTGAGCCCGTCCACCGGGGGGTCCTCCAGGCGGGCGCCCGGAGGGAAACCGGTGTAGACGAAGCCCGGCCCGGCCGGCCCGCCGGTCGCCGACGGCACCCGGGGCAGGCGGACCAGGGTGGGACGGCGGGCGAGCACGTGGTCCGGTGCGGCGGCCTCGGTGAGACAGCCGTAGTCGCCCCCGGGACGGCCGTACAGGACGGCGGCGGGCCCGGTGCCGGACGGGTGGACGGCGAGGGGCACGAGGCCGTCGGGCCCCTCCGGTACGCGGACCTCGCACACCCCGGAAGCGTCCCCGCGCAGCAGCCGCGCCCCGCTCTCGGCGTCCTGCCACCAGTACCCGGCCGTGCCGACGGCCAGCAGTCCGTGCACCGCCACGGGCTCCGGCGCCCCGGACGGACGGCGCGCCCCGTGCGTACGCATCGCCGGTCAGCCCTGCTCGTTGGAGGCGAGTTCATGCCGCCCGGCGGCCAGATACAGGGCGCCCAGGACCAGCAGTACGGCGACGAGGCAGCCCGTGACGGCCTGGACGGGAAAGCTGTCCGTGCCGGGCGAGCGGACCAGCAGGACGCAGTACGTGAACGGGTTCACCGCGGCCAGTGCCCGCATGAACAGGGGAAGCCCGTCCAGGGAGTAGAACAGCGGCGCCGTCATGACCAGCGGCAGGCTGAACAGGGACGTCATCAGGTCGCGCTTGCTGTAGCTGTTGATCCCGAAGCCCAGCGCGCACCCCGTCAGCACGGTCAGCAGACACACCAGCACCGCCAGCCCCGCCATTCTCAGGTCCTGGCCCGGACTGCCGCGCCCCAGCACCTGCTTGAGGACGCAGATGGCCGCGATCTGCACGCCCGCGACCACGGTGTTCGCCGCCAGGATCGAGCCGACGTACTGCGGGAACGACACGTCCGTGGTCCGGGCGACCGCGTACACGCCCCACTTGCGGTCGTTGGCGACATCGCCCATGCACCAGAACAGGGCACGCACGGCGATCACCACGAGGACGCCCGCGTAGGCGAATTCGTCGTACGCCATGCCGTCGACCCGGGTGCCGGCGACCAGGGTGTCCAGGCCGGTGACCATGAAGAGGAAGTAGGCGGGGGCCTCGATGACCCGGCTCAGGTGACTGGTCCGCCAGTTCCACACGCTGAGCAGGTGGAAACGGGCCAGCGTCAGGGAGGTCTTCACTGCTGCACCGTCACAGTCTCGGTCGAGGGGGCGGGCGTGCGGTCGGCGTAGCGGGCGAGGTAGACATCGCGCAGGGACTGCTTCTCCGCGCTGAGGTCCTGCACCCGCAGTTCGGGCGGCAGCCAGGCGAGGACCGGGCGCAGCCCCGTGGCCAGCGGCACCCGCACCGACAGGCCCGCGCGGTCCGGCGCGGTCGTCAGGTCCCACTCCGCGGGCAGCGTGCGGGCGAGCCGGTCCGGCACGGCGTCCGGCATCGGCTCGGCGAACACGACGCTCACCTTCATCGTGGCGCCGGCCCGGCGGACGAACTCCGCGACGGGCAGGTGGGCGCGCAGCCTGCCCTCGTCCAGCAGGACCAGGTCGGAGGCGGTCCGCTCGACGGCGTCCAGGTCGTGCGAGGAGACCAGCACCGTGCTGCCGCCGGCGGCGCGGGCGCGCAGATGCCCCATCACCAGCTCACCGGCGGCCGGATCGAGCCCGGCCGTCGGCTCGTCCAGCACGTACACGGCCGCGTCGGCCACCAGCGCCCGCCCGATCTGCACGCGCTGCAACTGCCCGCCCGAGATGTACTCGGCCTGCCGGGAGCGGACCTTGTCCAGGTCGAGCAGCTCCAGTACCCGGTCCACCGCGGCGACCGGCGTGCCGGTCAGCCGTGCCACCAGCTCGATGTTCTGACGCACGGTCAACGACCAGTCCACCATGGTCCGTTGCGGCGCCCACAGGAGGCGGCCGCGCCCGATGCCGGTGGTGACCGTGCCGGAGGTCGGGCGGATCAGCCCCGAGACGATGTTCAGCAGCGTCGACTTCCCGGCGCCGTTGTGGCCCACCACGGCCAGCAGGGTCCCGGGCTCCACGGCGAAGGAGACGTCGGCGAGGGCCTCCGTCCCCGTGCGGTACCGCTTGGTGACGTGATCGACGGTCAGGCTAGGCACCGAAGTACTCCTCCACAAGGTCCGCGCCCGCCTCCTCGCCGCCCTCGGCGGGCAGCGTCAGCAGGCTTCGTGCTCGGTCGGTCGCGAGCGTGCCGCCCAGCCACGACCAGGCCCCGGCCGGCCACACGGGCGGCACCGGCCCGCCGGGCACCAGCGTCGGCGCGGCCGGGCTGCCGGCGCGGCGCACGGCGACGAGACGCACGGGCCGCAGCCGCTGCCCGACGGGCACGACGGCACCCAGGCTCTCCGGCCGGGCGAGCACCACCTCACCGCTCACCGTGCACAGGGAGCGGCGCTGTTCCAGCCCGGCCAGGGCACCCTCGCGCATCGCGGTCAGCGTACGGCCGCGCACCCCGGCCGGCGTGAGATACGGCCGGGCCGCGCCGGTGGCGCGCTCGACCACCAGCAGCTGGTCCGAGGCCAGGGCCCAGCCGCGCGCGAGGAGCACCAGCCCGAGGCTGGTCTTGCCGCTGTGCGGCGCGCCGAAGAACGCCACGCAGCGGCCCCCGCGCACCAGCACCGTGGCCTGCACTGCGGCGACCGTGTCCCGCAGGGCCCGGAACGGCGGCAGCGGCGACGGCACCGAGGACCAGCGGGTGAAGCGCCGCTCCTCGATGACACCGCCGCCCGGCTCCGCGCACAGCCGGAAGGACTTCGGTACGTCGTCCTTGGCCAGCAGCGAACGCAGGAACCCGCCCTCGGCCGCGGCCAGCTCCACCCGGAACCGGGGCCGAGCCCCGGCCCGGGCCCGGTGCGGGCCGAAGAAGAAGTCCAGGTCGACGGCGTCCGCGGGCGCGCACCGCACGCGGACCACGGTGCCGAAGAAGTCGAGCAGGCGCTCGGTCTTCCGGTCAGCCGGCACAGGGGCCTCCCTCGGTCAGCCGCCCGCACGTCTCCAGCAGGGGTGCCAGATGCCGGTGCGGATCCCAGGTGACATGTGTGACGGGCCCGTCGGCGCGCGCGGTGAAGCGGTCGCCGCGGGCCAGATCGAGGCGCCAGGACAGGCGGTAGGGCCGGTCGGACGGGGCGCAGCGGCCGAGCCGCTGCGGGCGCACCATCCAGGTGCCGCCCCACCGGGTGGGCACACACGGGGCACCGGACAGCAGCGCCGCGTCCAGCCACGGCAGCAGCGGCAGGCTGCGCGCGCGGACGCCGACCGGGCGCCCGTAGTAGTACAGCCGCCCCCCGGTACGGCGGTCCAGCACCAGCAGGTCGTCGGAGACGAACCGCCAGCCGCGGCGCAGGAGATGGGCGACGACGACCGACTTGCCGGTCCCGCTGGCCCCGGTGACCGCCAGCGCCCGGGAACCGCCGTCCGGAGCGGCCAGGGCGGCACCGTGCCGCAGGCGCACCCGGTCGCGCAGCGGCGGCAGACCGAAGGGCGGCACCGGCGAGGGCAGCCGGGCCCGTACGCCCCACTCCTCGTACAGCCGCCACGCCCCGCCCGGCGTCCGCCACCAGACGCGCTTCGCAGTCGCCGTGCCGAGGGCCGCGGTGAGGCAGCCGTCCCCGTCCGCCTCCAGCCGTACGCCCAACTCAGCGCTACGGCAGGTATGTTCGGGTACGAGGTGATCGCTGAGGTAGTAGCGCAGATGGTCCGCGTCGCGGGCGTGCGCGCAGTGGAACTCCACGGTTGTGCCGAGGAAGCGGGCCCGGACGGGCGTCTGCGTGGGGTCAGGCATCGAGACCGGCCTCCATGCCCTGTTCGCGCTGCCAGGCGGTGAGTTCCGCACTGATCGCCCGCCGCTCGGCCCGGTAGCCGGGCTCCTCGCAGGGCATGCCCCGCACCCGGCTCGGGATCAGCGAGCAGGCGTGTTCGCGGGGGCTGAGGAGGCTGTCGAACATCCGCCACGGGAACTCCACCCGCAGTCCGAGCGCGGCCCGTTCGTCCCACAGTCCGCTGCCGGGACGCAACTCGCACTCGGTCAGGTACTTGGGTGCCGGCAGACCGGCCTCGCGGTGCGCGCGGATCTCGTCGAGCAGGCGCCGGCGGTGGTCCGGTGTCTCCTTGGGATGGCCGATCATCACGCCCCACACGCTGCGCATGCCCAGCGAGCGGGCCGCGCGCAGCATCCGGACGCCCTCCTCGACGCTCTGCCGCTTGTCCATCAGCGCGAGGTGGTCCGCCAGCAGGGTCTCGATGCCGAGCTGTACGGTCACCCGGCCGAGGCCGGCCAGCCGCCGCAGCCGCTCGGGGCCGAAGTCGGGCCGCACCTCGCAGAAGACGCGGTAGTCGCGCCGCTCGGCGGAGGCGTCCAGCGCCCGGGTCAGGCGCGGGGGCAGCGCGGTGTCGAGGAACTGGAAGCGGCGCTGCCCGTACGTCCGCGCCAGATGGTCCATCTCGGCCAGCACCCGGGCCGGGTCGTGCATCTTGAACCGGGCGTCGTAGGCGTCGTTGAAGTTGCAGAAGTCGCACCGGTCCCAGTAGCAGCCGCGGGACAGCTCCAGGCTCACCACCAGCCGGTCGCGCAGCCAGGGCCGGCGCGTTCCGGCCGCGACGAGCGCCGACTGCTCGGCGTACCCCTCCTTGAAGGTGTGCGCCCGGCCGGCCACGAGCCGGCGCCGCCCCGCCAGGGCGTGGTGCACCGCGTCACCGAGGACGTCCTCGGCCTCCCCGTACACCACCACGTCCACCTCCTCGTGCCGGGCCAGGACGTCCCGGGCGACCTGCGAGGAGCCGAAGTAGCCGCCGAGCACCACCCGCGGCCGGGGCACACCCGCGGCCCGTGCGGCGCGGGCGGTGCGGCGGGCCAGCAGCAGACTCGGGAGCAACTGGAAGTGGGTGCTGGTCAGGCACAGCACCTCGGTGCCGACCAGGCGTTCGGCCAGCCGGTCCAGATAGGTGCCGAACAGTTCCCGCAGCCGCGCCTCGTCCCCGGCGCCGGCGAGGATCTCGGTCCGGGCCAGCTCGGCGCGCTCGGCCCGGTGGGCGGCGGCCGGCGGCGCCCACAGGGGCAGCAGGGCGACATCGGAGGCGAAGTGCCGGTTGGTGAACAGCTTGTACGTCCGCTCCGGCAGGCCCCGGCCGCGCGCGAACGCGTAGAACTCCATGTGCGCCGGCAGGAACCGGGACCGGCAGCCGAGCCGGCGCAGCCGCCGGGTGATGAGCACGGCCGGGTAGCAGGTCGCGAAGGGGGTGAAGAAGGGCAGCGAGACCACGGCGACGGTGGCCGCGGGCGCGGTCCGGGCGACCGGCGCCGGTGACAGGGGCAGGGGGCTTCGTGTCATCGGGGTGGGTCCCTCCGTGCCGTCCGGCGGTGCGGGGTGTGTCTGGGGGTGCGCGGTGCCGGGGCGTGGACAGGGTGAGGTGACGGGGTGGGGGCGGTCGCGCGATGATGGGGGGGGTGCGGGTCCGGTGCACCGGCTTGGCCCCGGTGCACCGGACCCGACCCTGCCGCCGGATCAGTCGACGACGAACTGCTTGTGCAGGCCGGAGGCCATGATGGCCTCCTCGATCGTGGGCTCGAAGAAACCGTCGTCCTCGAACTCGACCTCCGCCGCGGCGGTGTCCGTCTGCTCCTCTGCCATGGGTTCACCTCCTTCCGGCAACTCGGTCCGCTGACCTGTCCGGGCTCTCCACGGACAGGAACCGGGCGATCAGCAGTCGCCACACGAAGGCGCGCAGCCGTGGTACGGATCCCGGGGCGCAGCGCGCGGCCAGCCCGGCCCACCGGAGGCCGCCGCCGTCGCCGGGACACGAGTGCTGGTCGTCGCCGTCGCCGTGGCTGTCTCCGCTCGCGTCGGCGACGAGACGGGCGGCGGCGGCCCCGGAGGCGGACAGGCGCAGGCGCTGCCCGGTGATCCAGGAGGTCAGGAAGGCGTCGGTGCCCTCGTGGACGAGCCGTGTGCCCGGTCCGAGACGCAGCAGCAGATCGCCGGTCAGCTGGGCCGCCGAGGTCAGCGACCGGGTGTCCGGGCCGGCGGGTTCCAGGCACCGGTGGTGCAGCGCGGCCCGCAGCAGCGTGCGTTCGGCCCGGTCGCGGCACACGTCCACGGCGCGTGCGGGCAGCGCGTCCAGCAGCCTGCCGGGCAGGGCGAGGAGGGCTCCGTCCCCGGGTTCGTAGAGGAGTGCCCGGTCGCCGTCGCGCAGCCGGACGACCCAGCCGCCGGCGGGACGCAGCACCACGCGGTCCCATAGGGGTCCCGGGCAGGGCACCCCCGGCGGGTCGGTCCGGTGTCCGCGGCGGGCCTGCGCCCGGCCGGTCCGGTGGCCCCGCCGGGCATCGGCCCGCAGGAAGACGACCTCCTCGGCGGGCCGGTCCGCCGCGTCGGGACAGCCGCTGAGGATGCGCTCCGCCCGGGCCGCGATGTCCCGGTCCTCCGCGCCGCGCGGCTGGGGAAGGGGCCCGACGTAGTCGTAGCGCAGCGCCATCCGGAGGTCCTCGCCCGGATCCGGGTGCAGCAGGCGCACCTGGTAGTCCTGCGGTGCGGACGCCACCGGGGACAGCGCGTCCAGGACGAACGGGCCGATGCCGAAGGTGCTGTCCGGCACGCCGTACCGCTCCCGCGACCGGGCGAGGGTCGCGGCCGCGAACTCCACGGTGCGCGCCGTCTGCCAGCGCGCCTCACCGGGGAAGCCGGCGATCCCGAAGAGATGGACACTGATGCCCGACGCGAGCAGCGCGTCCAGGTTGGGCGCGATCCACGACGCCTTGATGTCCTTGCGCATGCGGTCGAGGACGTCCTGGTTGTACGACTCCAGGCCCAGGTCGAGCCGGCGGCACCCGGCGGCGTACAGCGCGTCGGTCAGCCGGCGGTCGATGGTGGGGGAGAAGCGGGTCTCGCCGTACCAGCGGTAGTCGCGGCCGGCCAGCCCCCGGGCCAGGCCGCGCATGCTGCGGACGGTCAGGATCTCGTCCACGAACTGGAAGTGCCGGATGCCGTGGCGCCGGTGCAGCTCGTCCAGCTCCGCGACGACCGCCTCGGGGGAGCGCATCCGGAACGCGTCGGAGGCGAAGGGGATCGCGCAGAAGGCGCACTTCCAGGCGCAGCTGCGGGAGGCGATGACCGGCAGGACGGGGCCGGGCGCGAGATAGCCGTCGGCCAGGGGGTGGTCGGTGAAGTCGGGCACGGGCAGCTCGCCGAGCGAGACGGTCACGGGCGGGCGGCGGTGCAGGGTGTCGCCGTCGGGTACGACCACGCCGGGCACGCCGTGCGGGGGCCGGCCCGCGAGCAGCCGGTCCACCAGGGCCGTGACGGACTCCTCGCCCTCGTAGCACACCAGGGAGTCCACCAGGGTGAAGAACGGGTGCCCCGGCCACAGCCGGTCGGCGATCCGGGTGACGAAGTTGCCGCCGAGGGTGATGTGCGTGCCCGGCCGCTCCCGCCGGATCAGCCGCGCGGCCGTCAGCGCGGCGATGAGCTGAGAGTCGGCGGACACCGACAGCCCGACCACTTCCAGGTCCGGCAGCGCGCGCAGCCGGGGCACCAGGACCTGTTCGAAGACGTGCGGGTACGGATTGTGCACGGGGTCGGTGACCGCGCGCATCACCTGCCGGGTGGAGACCGGGCGGTGACGCAGGTCGAAGCGGTCGAAGGTCAGCCGGGCGCCCGGGGTGAGGGCGGCGACGCCGTCGAGGACGGCATGGCACACGGCGGTGGCCGCCCGGTGGCCGTCGGTGTCCGTCACGGAGGCGGGGGAGCGCAGGAAGGCCGCCGCGCGGTCCACCGCGGACCGGGCCGCCTCGAACCGGTCGCGGTCCCGCCCGGTCAGCGCCGTCGGCCGGTGGGCCGCGTAGTCGCCGGCTCCGTCCCGGCTCAGCAGGTGGCGCATCGTCTCGGCGGACAGGTCGAACGCGGAGGCGGCCACGCCGTGGCGGCGCAGCACGGCCAGCAGGAGGGGTACGGCCAGATGGGGCGCGTACGGGTTCCACAGCGGCGGATTGATCAGCAGGACGCGGGGTGAGGGGCGGGTGCCGGGGGAGCCGGGGACGTGGGCGGTGGGGGAGAGGGCGGCGGAGATGTCGGCGGGATTGTCGGGCGGGGGTGTCGGATCGTGCGGGTGCATGGGCTCACCTCGTCCCGTTCCGGGAAATGGGCCGGCCTTTCACGACGTCAGCGCGAGGACACGGAGGCGCGGTCGGTGTAGGTTCCCTCGCCGTTCCAGCGGCCGATGCGTCCGGGGACGAAGGTCTGCCGCACCGCGTCCGCGTGCGGACTCCACGGCTGTCCCAGAAGACGCCGGGTCAATTCCTCGAGCGGGCTTTTCCTTTCCGGGCCGTCGGTGAGATTCATCGGCTCCTCGAGTGCCACCACGGGATTGGAGAGGAAGCGGGGCCGCCCCCGGGGATTGGGTGCCGACTGATGGGCGGTCAGCGGGTGCAGGATCCATGCGTCGCCCGCTTTTCCGGTCAGGGCCAGGTGGTGCGCCGGGTCCCCGGCGTAATCCCGGGCGGGAATCCGGGCGCTGGTCAGTCCGGCCGGATGACGGGCCAGGTACCGGAGAATGCCCGCGGTGGCCGAGGGCGCCGCCAGGGTGGCACCCTCGCCTTCCTCCACGTCGGTCCACAGCACGAACAGCAGCAGCGCCTGTTCCGGGCTGTCCGGGTGGTGCACGAAGAAGTCACCGTCGACGTGCCAGCTGTCGGACAGCTCGGCGGTGCGGAAGTTGCAGATCAGGGCGTTTCCGAGACGGGCCGGGCGCCTGATCCGGCCGGCCCCGCCGAGCAGGGCGCACACGGCTGCCCAGAGCGCGGGCGCCACCTCGGCGAGATCGGCGACACGGGTCGGCGGCAGCGAGGTCACGCCCGGGGGCGCCGTGAGCCGCCCGTCCACGGTGAGTCCCTCGCGTCGGAGTGTGGCCTCGAAAAAGGTCTGGAGACGCGATCCCGGACTGAGATCTACCGCATTTCTCACACGGACGAATCCATGCCGGAGAAAAGAGGACACGAGAGAGGCATTCGTCAACGGATCCCCCGGTATTTCGTATGACTGAATCCTGGACGGAATGGAATCGAGTGCGGGAGAGGGTGGTCAGTCCTCGCCGGTTCCCGATGAACGGGCCATCGGCGGAATGCCGAATCATCGATGCGGTGGGATGCTAGCAGCGCCCGCTTCACGACGTCCATCGGCGCGTGGGCGTCCGTACGGATCGCGAGAACCCCGCAAAGCGGACACCGCGCTTTTCAAACATGGAATTTCCGCTTCCCGGCGACAAGGCGCAATTGATCTCGACGGCACTCTTTTCGACAGGTCGCCGAAGGGAATGGCGGACGGGCCCGCCGCGGGGACGGGGCGGCGCGCCGTGTGCCGTACACCGGCGCCCGCGTGTGCCCTTGACCGCTGAACATCACTCGCAAGAGTGACGAATTCCGCGCCTGGAGAGCGGCACGTCCGGTACGGCCGCGGCCCGGCGGAGAGGGCGGTGCGCTGCGGGAGAAGGGTCCGTGCGCGTGGCGGCAATCCCCGCTTCCCGGGCGCCCTAGCGTCGGCCACCGGCACACCAGCGACACCGAACCAGGAGACCGACATGCCCGATGCCATGGAGCCCGTACGACCCGTACTGGAACCCGCGGCCGCCGCGTTCGCCGAGGCGACCGCCAACCCGCCCTACCTGTTCGACCTGCCCCCGGCCGAGGGCCGCAAGACCGTCGACGAGGTGCAGTCCGGCGAGATCGCCAAGCCGGCGGTCGACGAGGAGTGGATCACCGTACCGGGCGGACCCACCGGCAGCGTCCGCGCGCGGATCGTCCGGCCCGCCGGAGCCACCGGCACCCTGCCCGTGATCCTCTACATCCACGGCGCCGGCTGGGTGTTCGGCAACGCCCACACCCACGACCGGCTCGTGCGCGAACTCGCCGTCGGCGCCGAGGCGGCCGTCGTCTTCCCCGAGTACGACCTCTCGCCCGAGGCCCGCTACCCGGTCGCCGTCGAGCAGAACTACACGGTCGCCCGCTGGATCGCCGACGAAGGCACCGGCAAGGGCCTGGACGGCGCGCGGCTCGCGGTCGCCGGGGACTCGGTGGGCGGCAACATGACCGCCGCGCTCACCCTGCTGGCCAAGCAGCGCGGCGGACTGCCGCTGCGCCAGCAGGTGCTGTTCTACCCGGTCACGGACGCGCGTTTCGACACCGCCTCCTACCACCAGTTCGCCACCGGCTACTTCCTGCGCCGCGACGGCATGCAGTGGTTCTGGAACCAGTACACGACCGACGAGGCCGACCGCGCCCAGATCACCGCCTCTCCGCTGCGCGCCACCACCGAACAGCTCACCGGCCTGCCCCCGGCGCTGGTCATCACCGCCGAGGCCGACGTGCTCCGCGACGAGGGCGAGGCGTACGCCAACAAGCTCCGCGCGGCCGGGGTCCCCGTCACCGCCGTCCGCTTCCAGGGCATCATCCACGACTTCGTGATGCTCAACGCGCTGCGCGAGACCCACGCCGCCGAGGCCGCCATCACGATGGCCGCCCGCACCCTGCACACCGCCCTGCACGGCGCCTGAACCCCTCCTGAACACCTCCTGACCTCCTAAGGAAGAACGTCCATGACCACTCCCACCGTCCTCCTCGTGCACGGCGCGTTCGCCGACGCCGGCAGCTGGACCGGAGTCATCTCCCACCTGCAGAGCCATGGCATCCCGGTGCTCGCCCCGCCCAACCCGCTGCGCGGCCTCGCCGCCGACGCCGCCTACGTCGCCTCGGTCGCCGCCCAGGTGGACGGACCCGTCGTGCTGGTCGGGCACTCCTACGGCGGCGCGCTCATCACCGTGGCCGGCACCGCCGAGAACGTCGTCGGCCTGGTCTACGTCGCCGCCTACGTCCTGGAGGAGGGCGAGAGCCTCGGAGAGCTCCAGGGCCGCTTCCCGGCCTCCCCGCTGGTGAGCAGCCTCAAGCAGTGGACGTACCCGGTGCCGGGCGGCGAGCCCGCGGTCGAGGTCACCATCACCGAAGACGCCTTCCCGTCCGTCTTCGCCGCCGACGTGCCGGCCGAGACCACCAGGGCGCTCGCGGCGGCGCAGCGCCCGCTCGCCGCCGCGGCCTTCGAGGAGACGGCGTCCGCCGCCGCCTGGAAGACCAGGCCGTCCTGGGCCCTGGTGGCCGCCGCCGACCAGGCGATCAACCCGGAGGTGGAGCGCTTCGGCGCGCAGCGGGCCGGTGCCACGGTCGTCGAACTGGAGGGCGCCTCCCACGCGGTGGCCGTCTCCCGCCCGGAGGCGGTCGCCGACCTGATCCGCCAGGCGGTCCTCGCGACCGGCTGACCGATGGCCGCCCCGAACGGCCGCGCAGGCGAACCGTCCCCGCCCGCGCGGCCGTTCGGCATGCCCTCCCGCGGTGCGGCACGGCCCGCAGCGGTCTGCGCTGACGCGCACACGGGCATGCGCTCTCGGACAAGGCGGCAAGGAAGCCGGCGGCTAGCGTCACCGTGTACACGACGCACGAACCGCGGAAGGCGGACCATGACCACCGACACCACGCACACTGGCACCACGCACACCGGCAGCCAGCCCAGGCTGCACCAGAAGGGCCGCATCATCCAGGAGTTCGGCACCGTCAAACAGTTCCCGCTGGCCCTGTCGTACGAGGCCCGCATGTACTCCTGCCAGCGGCTCAACAAGGTCCTCGCGGACACGCAGATCCTCCACGGCCTGTACAAGAAGCACCACTGGCTGATGCGCGGCGCGACCTTCTACCAGCTGCATCTCGTCCTCGACCAGCACGCGGCTCAGCAGCTCGCCCTCGTGGACACCATCGCCGAGCGCGTCCAGACGCTGGGCGGCGTGGCCGTGGGGGACCCCCGGCACGTCGCCGAGCTCACCTCGGTCCCGCGTCCGCCGGACGGTGTCGAGGAGGTGCCCGCGATGCTCTCCCGCCTCATCGAGGCACACGAGACCATCCTGGCCGACGCGCACGACGCGGCGGCCCGAGTGGCGGACCTGGGCGACGACGGGACCAACGACCTGCTGGTCTCCCAGGTGATCCGCACGGGAGAACTCCAGACGTGGTTCCTCGCCGAGCACCTGGTCGACACGCCGCTGGTGCGCGTGTGACACCCCACCGCCCCGCAGGTGACCACCACGCTCCGACGGGTCGCCGGCCGGGACGCCGTACGGTCCGGCGCCCCGCGGTCAGCGGGAGGGCGCCGGGCGCACCGGGTGCTTGCTCATGACGGAGACCCGGTTGAAGGCGTTGATGGTGATCGCGACCCAGATCACGGCGGAGATCTCGTCGTCCGACAGGACGGAGCGGGCGAGGGCGTAGGCGGCGCTCTGTGCGTCGGCGTCCGCCGGGTGGGTGGTGGCCTCGGCCAGGGCCAGCGCCGCGCGCTCGCGCGGGGAGAACAGCTCGGTGTCGCGCCAGGCGGGCAGCACGCCCAGCCGCTGTGCCGTCTCCCCGGCGCGCAGGGCGGCCCGGGTGTGCAGGTCGAGGCAGTAGGCGCAGGCGTTGAGCTGGGACACGCGGATGTTGATCAGTTCGACGAGGAGGCGGTCCAGTCCTGCGTCGGCGGCGACCGCGCGGACCGCCCCGGCGGTGGCCGTCATCGCGCGGTAGGCGTCGGGGCTCTGCTTGTCGACGAACACCCGTCCGCCTGTGGTCGCCGTCAAGGTCTCGGCCACGTGATCTCCTTCGTCGCGCGATGTTCTGATGTACGTCCTATCATCACCGTATGAATGTTGAAAATCGAACTTTCCTTTCCGGGAGAGGAGCGGACCGGTGAGCAACACGGAAGCGGCGCCCGCGCCCCACGTCGGCGACGGCCCGGCCGGGGCGCCGGCGCCCGCCGGCATCGAGATCCTCACCCCGCGCGACGTGCCCCTGGGCGGCCCCCGCGCCATGCGGGTACGGCGCACGCTGCCGCAGCGGTCCCGGACGCTGATCGGCGCCTGGTGCTTCGCCGACCACTACGGACCGGACGACGTCGCCGCGAGCGGCGGCATGGACGTCGCCCCGCACCCCCACATCGGCCTGCAGACCGTCAGCTGGCTTTTCAGCGGCGAGATCGAACACCGGGACAGCCACGGCGTCCACGCCTACGTCCGCCCCGGCGAGCTGAACCTGATGACGAGCGGCCACGGCATCTGCCACTCCGAGGTGTCCACCCCCGCCACCACGGTCCTGCACGGCGTGCAGCTCTGGGTCGCCCTGCCCGAGGAACACCGCGACACCGGGCGGGACTTCCAGCACTACGCGCCCGCGTCCGTGCCGCTCGACGGCGGCGAGGTCCGGGTCTTCCTCGGCACCCTCGCCGGGGACACCTCCCCGGTGCGCACCTTCACCCCGCTCCTGGGCGCCGAACTGCACCTGGACCCCGGCGCCACCGTCACCCTCGCCGTCGACCCCGGCTTCGAGCACGGCGTCCTGGTCGACACCGGGGACGTGCTCCTCGACGGCGCCGCCCTGGAACCGGCCGAACTCGGCTACGCGGCACCGGGCCGCACCACCCTCACCCTGACGAACCGAGCGGCCGCCCCCGCCCGCCTGATCCTGCTCGGCGGCCCGCCGTTCCAGGAGGAGATCATCATGTGGTGGAACTTCATCGGGCGGACGCACGAGGAGATCGCCCAGGCCCGCGCCGACTGGACATCGGGGGACCGTTTCGGCGCGGTCGAGGGCTACGACGGTGCTCCGCTGCCGGCACCCGAACTCCCCACGGTCTCGCTGAAACCGCGACGGATCCCTCGTTGACCTGCTGAAACCCGGCCCTCCACCAGAGGCGGGGCAGGCTCTGCGAAGGGCCTGCCGTGTGCGGGGTGTTCGGCCCTGGGCGGCGGTGTTGTCCAGTCTCCTGGAGGGGCGTGCGCGAGTGGCCGGGATCCAGCGTGTGGCTGCGCCGACAGGCTTGGCCCCGGTCCTCTGGCGCGGGGGGACTGCCGTCAGGCGCGTACGGCGGATGCTCAGCGGGGCCAGGCGCAGTGCACGTGCCTGCTGTGCCCGGCGTTGCCCGGGCCGAGGACTTCCGTGGCACCCAGCTTGCGGCAGGCGGCCATCAGCGCCTTGTGCGGGGCACCCGAGCCGACATGCTTCCCGTTGATGTGGCTGATGTCGATCGCCTTGCCCGCGTAGTGGCGGGAGGTGGAGCTGTGCTTGCCTCCGACGATCTCCGACACGGCGATGCGGTACCTGTACTGGGTGTTCAACTTCAGCAGCCCGCTGAGCATGCCGGGGTCCAGGGCCACGCGCCGGTTCGGCTTGTGACCCCACGGGCTCGTGAGGGCGCCCTTGCCGTTGGCGGTATCGGTGATGTTCGCCTTGGCGGTGGAGCCCGCGTGAGTGCCTCCCTGGTGAGCGACGGCCAAGGAGATGCCGCTGGTGCGCAGGATCTGCCGGGCTGCGGCGGCACGGGTGTCCGCGGCTGCGGTGGCGTTGACCGCGGAGCCGCTCAGGGCTGCTGTGGCGACTGCCACCGCGATCACATGGGCAAAACGGTATGTCGACATGGCGAGTTGTCCCTTCATGAGGGTGGGCCGTGGAGTCTGGTTTCCGGTCCTGGACAACAGATACAGACGCCGACGGCCTTGGGCAGGACGATGTACGGCAATTCACTACGGATGAGTGATCTCTCTGGCCTCAGGGTGCCGAATCGCTGGCCGAATAGCCGGGGTTGGGACGCCAAGCGCGGTGGCCGGCCAGGAGGGCGTCCTGCTCGTGAGGGCCGTGCCCACCGTCGGGCGCGGAGGGGTCCGTGTGCGCGTTCCCCAACCCGCCAGCACCGGTGCGCCGCGCACGGCTCCAGCCAGGTCCTCCGGTCCACCTGGCCGGAGACGCCGTCCGAGCACAGCGTCACCAGGCGGACTTCCTCGGGGGTGTTCGCCTGCCGACTCGTTGCTGCGGATGCCAGGGCCGGGTGGCGTGGAACGAGTGCTCCACCGTACGGGGCAGGCGGGCTCTGTCTCTCTGGCCGCCCAGCCGGCCCGGCTGACCAGAGAGGGCGCGCGGGCGTTGTGGTGGTGGCCGTTATGTCGGCGGCGGTGGAGCGGGTGCCGCTGCTCGATGCGATGACAGCGCTGGGCCCGGGGCTGCCGGTGCTGTACGGGTATCCGTACGGGACGGTGGCCGAGCGTCTGACGCAGCTGAAGGGCGGCAACGTTCGCGCGGCCCGTGCGGCGAGGCCGTTGCGGACGGTTGCCGGGAGCCCGAACCGCAGCCTGACGTGGTGCGAGAGCCGGCGGCATTCCTCGCGGGCCGGCGGGCGGTCGCTGAAGCGGTCGCGGCCTGTGCACCTCCTACCGGCGCAACGCCCGCGAGCGGGGGCCCGATGGGGCCGGGAGGCGCAGGTGGAACGGTTGGAGGCGGAAGTGCGCCGACAGGAGGCGGCGCCCCCGTGGGCGGCGGTATGCGACGGGGCGGAGCATGCGGGCATCAGGGTGCTTGCCCGTCTGGACGCCCAGCTCAACCCCCATACCGCAAACGCTCGTCGAAGCGGGCAGCCTGCGGTCCGCGGCTGCCCGGCTCGGCATGCATCACTCCACTCTCCGGGCCCGGCATGCCGCACTGACGCGTGAACTCGCATACGACCCCGCGCCCTGCTTCGGGCAGGGTTCACACCCCGGCGGCCCTGCCCGAAACCTCATGAACAGCAACTGCTGAGACGTCGTGCCGACACCTGCCGGTGGGTGTTCGCCTGCCCTCTGCGTCACCGCCTTCTGGAAGTGGCCGGGTCGCATGCCGCTCGGCCCCAGCCGTCGGCTTGTCGCGGACCGAAGCGCCCTACGGCACCCTCCGCGTCCTGCGTGCCGGCGGCCGAGGACCTCTTGCCCGGGAGTCCGGCGGGGGACGGTCAGGAAGCGCTGCCGCAGCCGGAGAAAGTGTCGCTGGTCCGGGCCAGGTAGATGCTGGCACCGCCCTGGTCGTCGCTGAGCAGCGGGACGGTCAGGGTGTCGTCGGCGGTCCAGGGGTAGCCGTTCACGTCGAAGGTCCAGGTGCCGGTGACCTTCGTCGCCAGCTCGGACAGTGCGACCCAGCCGTACTGCGCCGGCGGCACGCTGATGGTGAGGCTGTTGCCGAGTTCGTCGGTCAGGCTCTGGGTGACCTTGCCGTTGATCTGCGTGCTGATCTTCGTGGTGACCGGGGTCGCACCGCCGGTGCCGAGGTCGGTGCCGAGGCTGAAGCCCAGCTCGGACTGCCAGCCGGTGGTGCGCTTCATGGAGAACGTCCAGGGCACCGCCGCCGTCGTGCCGTTGTACCAGACGGGCGAGACGCACTGCTGCGGCAGCGGAGCGGCCGGGGCCTGGACCCGGGTGCGCCAGGAGCAGCTGGAGGTGTCTTTGACGCAGCGGGCCGCCGCGTGGTCGACCGCCGCCGCGACGGCGGCCTGCTGAGCGCTCGCGGGCAACCGCCACTGCTGGGCCTGGCTGCCGTTGCAGCCGTAGGTGTCGGTCCAGGCGTCGTTGTACTGCGCGTTGTACCAGACGTCCAGACACTTGTCGTCCTGGGCGTTGCGGACCATGAAGGCGCCGGTGCCGCCGGCGACGGGCTGGAAGTACCAGCGCTCGCCGCTGCGGCCGTCGCAGGGCTGCTGGGTGAGCGGCAGCCCGGCGGTGGCGCACTTGCCGGTGTCGTCGTTGACGAGGGTGAAGGAGCCGTCCGTACCGAGGTTGGCGCTCCACTTCTGGTGGTAGCCGGGGGCGCTGTTGGTGACCAGGAAGACGCCGTTGCCGGTGTTGCCGTTCTGCACGTCGAGACCGCGGCCGTTGCTCACCGAGGTCAGCGCCAGGCCCGTCAGCTGGGCCGGGTCGGGGGCGGCGGTGGAGGCGCTCGCGGGGGCCGCCGTCCCGACGGTGACCCCCGCGAGTACCGCGAGCGCGCCGAGCCCGACGGCGGCCGCCCGACGGGCCCGGAGCCATCGGGACATGGGCTGGTGTTCCATGGGCTGTCCTTTCGCCGGTTGCAAGACCCGGGGAAACTAGCCCGCGCGGGTTCGGGCACGGCGTGCGGTCCCGGCAATCGCCCGGGTAAACCCGCTCTTTCCCGTCAGCGGTCCTTTCCGGACACCTCCCGGTGGGCCCGCGCCAGCGCCTCAGGGCTGGCGGAGAGCCGGTCCCGGCCCACCAGGGCCGCTCCGAGCACCGGGCGTGCGATGACGTACCCTGACCGGTCCTTGGGCTAGCGGCCCGCCGGCAGGGCCCGGATGCCGTCGTGCAGCCGTGGGTGCCGGACGGCGATCCAGTCGCCGCCGCACACGCGCAGGCCCTCCCGGTCGAATGGGACGAGGACGCCCCGGGCGGTCAGGAAGCGGGCGGTCTCGGTGTGACGTCCGGCTCGGCCGACGGGTGGGTGATCAGGCTGGTTCCGTGTGCGCGGGCGGCGCCGTGCCGCCGAGGCGTGCGGCGTGGGCCAGGTCGGACCAGGCGACGGGGTCGTCGTCCGTCCGGCTCGTGCGGCAGGCACCGGCTCGCCGCCCGCCCTCCCCTCGAGGTGGGAGGCGGCGGGCGCCGGACGCGACCGCTGGACGGGACCGTCGCTCGCTGGTTCCCGTCCGAGACAGAGCCGACACCGTCCCATTAGGCTGGGTGCCTTCACCGCAGGCGCACTGAGAGCAAGCAACGGGGACGGGTGAACTCATGGCGCGGACAACGGAGTTCCGGGTGAGCGACGGGTCGGTGCTGCGCGTGGAGGTCGACGGTCCCGCGCCGCCGGACAGCGACGCGTACGAACCCGTGCGCAGACGGCCCGGGAACGCCGCGAGTGCCGCGGCGGACACGCTCCGGCAGGCCGTCGACCGCGTCCGGCCGGCCGTCCAGGACGTTCTGGCCTCGCTGCGGACCATGCCGCAGGCTCCCGACAGGGTCTGCCTCGAATTCGGGGTGAAGCTCAGCGCGGATGCCGGCGTCGTGCTGGCCCGCGCCGCTACCGAGGCGCACTTCAAGGTGGCCCTGGAGTGGGAGCGACGACCCGGCGGTGACGGCCGGGACGACGCGGACGACGGGCCGGACCCGGGCGCGGAGCCCGGCGGTGCCGGCCGGGACGGCGCCGATGACCAGTCGGCCCCGGACGCGGAGCCCGCCGTTGACGGCGGCTGAGGCGCAGGCTTCCGCCCTCCCGTCGCCAGGCACGGAGTTCGAGCAGGGGCTCGCCCGGATCTTCGACCACCAGGGGGAGCTGCTGGGCGCCGGATTCCTGCTGGGGCGGGACCTGGTGTGCACGTGCGCGCATGTGGTGGCCCACGGCGACGGTACGGCACCGAGCCGGCCGGTCGAACCGCTCGCGGTCGACTTCCCACTGGTGCCCGCAGGGACGCGGGAACACGTGACCGCCACCGTCATCGCCTGGCATCCCGCCGATGACATCGCGGTCCTCCGGCTCGACCGCGCGGTCGCCGGTACCGCGCCGCTTCCCCTGGCCGGCCCCGACGCGCCGCTGTACGGCCGTGCGGCTCGCCTGTACGGCTTCCCGGAGAGCACCGACACCGGTGTGAACGCGCACGGTGTCCTGCGCGGTGGCCAGGGCGCGGGCCTCATCCAACTGGACGCGGGGCACGGCAGCGTGGCGATCCAGCCCGGCTTCAGCGGCGGCCCGGTCTGGGACGTCGAAGCCGGCCGTGTGGTCGGCATGCTCGCCACGCGCGGCCGTGCCGGACTCGACGGTACCGCCTACCTCATCCCCGCCCCTCGACTGGCCGCCCGGGCGCCGGACGCCCCCGACGACGCCGGCCCGTTCAAGGGTCTGCTGCGCTTCGAGGAGAAGGACGCGCACCTGTTCACGGGGCGTGCCGCGGAGACGGACGCACTGGTCGCGGCGGTACGCGAGCAGCCGCTGACCCTGCTGACCGGGCAGTCGGGCACGGGCAAGTCGTCACTGCTGTACGCCGGTCTGCTGCCGCGGTTACGGGCGGCGGACGCCACCGTCGTGGTACGCATCCCCCAGGAGGCGGACGGCCCGGCCGCGACGCTCGGCGAGGCGCTCCTGGCCCTGTGGCGGGCGGCCGTACCCGAGGGGGATGCCGGGGCGCTGCTGACAGTCGTACGGGAGGCACTGGCCGGGGACGCGGTCGCGTTCGCCGCGCTGCGGGAGGAACTCAGAGGGGCCTTCCAGGACCGGATGGGCGTGCTGGTCCTGGACCAGTTCGAGGAGTACGCCGCCGCCGCGCCGTCCGCGGCCCGGCAGGTGGTGACGTGGTGGCGGGAACTGACCGCCGGCACGGCGGCCGACCACGGGACACGGGCGGTTGTGTCCGCCCGGCACGCCACGCTGGACGTGCTGTCCGCCGTGCTGCCGGCCGCCGAGCGGGCCCGAGCCGTCGTACCGCTGGACCCGCTCACTCCCGAGGCACTGGGCGAGGTGATCTCCGCACGGCTCGCTGCGATCCCCGGGGCCGGCCTCCAGGACGGGCTGAAGGAACTGCTGCTGCGTGATGCCCAGGGCGCCCAGGACACGCGCGGCGAGAGCAACGCCCTGCCGCTGCTGGAGTTCACCATGGCCGAGCTGTGGCGGCGACGCTCCGGGGGACAGCTGACCCTGACCGCCTACCACGAACTGGGCGGGTTGTCCGGTGCGTTGGCGCGGCACGCGCAACGCGCCCTCGACGCGGCCCTCGCGGAAGGCGTCGCCGACGAACAGACCGCGCGGCGCCTGTTCCAGCGTCTGGCCCGCCCGGACGGACTCGGCCGGTTCCTGCCGGACACCGTGCCGGTCGGCGAACTGGACGAATCGCAAAGGCTGTTGGCACGGCACATGGCACGGCAGAAGCTGCTCGCCTTCACCCTGCCGCCATCGGGCGACGCCCTCGGTGAGTCGCTGCGCATGGCTCATGAGGCTCTGCTGCGGGAGTGGGGGTGGCTTCGCACCTGTCTGCGCGAGGGTGAGGAATTCCGTGCCTGGCAGTCCCAGGTCGCGGAGCAGGCCGCCGCGTGGGACGCGGAAGGCCGCCGTCCGTTCGTGCCCGTCCCGGGGAAGCTGCTCACCGCCGCGGACCGGTGGGAACCGGAACGTGACCGCGACATCACCGCCGTGGAGCGGGCCTATCTGACGGCGGGACGGCGCCACGCGCGACGGGGCGCGTACGTGTTGCGCGGGTTCGCCGCCGCCGTCACCGCTCTCACGCTGATGGCGGGCTGGCTGGCCTGGGACGCCGGCCGTAGCCGCGACCTCATCGCGAGGCAGCTGCGCACCGCCGCCTCCGAACAGCTGGCCGACCTCGCACAGGAACGGTCGGCGAACGACTTCGGGCTCTCCGTGCAGATGACGATGGGCGCGTGGGCGACGGCCCGCACGGACAAGGCCCGAGCCCAGCTGTTCCGGCAGTACCTGCGGATGCGGGACGTGGAGCGGGTGCATGCCGGGTTGTGGCCGGGAAGCGTGGACCGGGTCACGGCCGCCTCGCGGACGGACGTACTCGCCGTGACCACCGATCCCGACCGGGGCCGGAGAACAGTCACCGTCGTCGTCGGCGCCGGCACGGACCACCCGAAGATCCACCGCCTGCGCGGCGTCCCCGCACAGGACTCACGGGACACGATCAGCGACGACGGACGCTGGTACGCCATGGCGTCCGTGGACGGATCGGTCCGGCTCTGGGAGGTCGGCAAGGATCCCGAACCGCGGCTGGTCACCGGGGCACGACCGGAGTCGGATGACGTGTACGGTGCCTCGCTGGACTTCTCCGACGACTCCTCCCGCCTGCTGCGCCTCCACTCCTACGGCAACCGGCGCGCGAGCGGCGGGATCGACCAGCGCGGCGCGCTCGACATCTGGAACGTGCCCGCGGCGACCCCGGTCACGGGAGCGGGGCGGATGACGGCGGGCCGGGTGGTGGACGACGCCGCGTTCGCGGCCGGGAACGACCAGGTGACCCTCCATTGGGTCCGCGGTCCGTTGTCCGGTCGCTACCAGTCGTCGGCGGGGGTCTTCTCCCTGTCGACCGGGAGGGAGCGACGACGGCTGGTGACGGACGTCAGCGCGATCCATGCCTTCATGGCCCGGGGCAAGGTGCTCTCCGTGAGCGGCGCCCGGCTGAACGATGATGCGCGGCTTGTGCGCGTGGACGGCGGCGCCGTGGCCGGGGCAGCTCCGTCCCGTTTCTCCGGGACCGACGCCACGGGTTGCTACCGTACGTACTTCCGCCCCGCCGAGTCCAGCGGCGACGGCACGGAGTACGGTGTCGTCTCCGCCGCGGGCGTCCTGTCCCGTGACACCTGGACAGCGGTGGTCCCCACCAACGACACGTCGAGCGAGAACGTGAAGACGGCGATCTGGTCGCGCGCTTCGACCGGACGTCCCCTGGCGGTGGCCGCGGTCGGTGACGGCCTCGTACGACTGCGCCTCAACAGGGACGTCGGGCCGCTGCCGTTCAGCGCGTCCGGGAGCGAGCCCCTGGCGCTGGACCCGCACCACGACAGGTTCGCGACCCTGGAGGAGGGCCGGCTCTACCTGAGCAGCCCAGGTGCCCCGGCGCGCAGTGTGGCGCTGCCGGAAGAACCGGAGGACCCCGAGTGGGCGCCGTTGTGGGTGAGTTCCGAGGAACGCGACAGGGTGGCCGTGGCGGACACGAGGAGTCTCAGGCTCGTGCTGTACGCGGCCGACGACCTGGCCAGCCGTCTCGACGTCGATCTCGCCGGGCACCTGCGCGGCACGGCCGGCAAGTCCGCCATCGAGTCCATGGCCCAGCTGGACAACGGTGAACTGGCCGTGCTGCTCACCTCCAACGACGTACTCCGCGTCGACCCCACGACGGGCGCCGTCGTGTCCGCTCCGGTGCGCGTGGCACCGCCCGGGGCCGGCCCCCGGCCGGCCCTGACCCCCAACGGTCAGCTCGTCGTACGCCCCGGACACCCTGGGCAGGCGCTGATCGTCCCCGGCTCCGGGCACGGCGACGGCCGGCTGATGATCTGGGACCTGGTGAAGGGCAGGCGCGTTGCGAACTGGTCCTCGCCGACCGGCGTTGCCTGGGCCCTGGACCAGACACCCACCGTGTTGTTCAGTCCGGACGGCACTCTCGTGGCCGTGGGCCACAGCGACCACAAGCTGCGCTTCTGGGACGCGGCGACCGGCCGCCGGACCGGTGGCGTCGTCCCCTACCCGACCACGACGCACCCACTCGCGCTCATCGGCGACCACACCCTCGTCTCCCTCACCCTCGACCGGGGCCTACGGCTGCACCGCGTCTCGGACGGCGGCGCGCTCGGGGAGGGCCCGGCCAGCGTGAGCACGGACCCGTTCGCCACGACCGCCTCCGGTACGCGCGTCCGGCTGGCCGTCGGCGGCCAGCTCCAGAGCCTGGACGTCGACCCCGCTGCCTGGTGGCGCGACCTGTGCCGGGCGGCCGACCACCCGTACACGAAGGACGAACGCGCGCGGTTGCCGGCCGGCGCACGCACCGGCCGCCCGTGCCGGGCGTGACGGAGAAGGCGTCGAGGCCGACTGCGGCCCAGCCCGCGTCCCCTGCGGTCGCACGCCGCGGGTACGCCGTGCCGCCCGGGGGCGCGGCCCCGGCGCCCGGGACGGGTGCAGGAGCGCCGTCGCGCTGGACGAGGAGGGGTCTGCCTCCGCTCGCCGCGGCCGACCGTACGGCGGCTGCCGGTCGGTCGCTTCCCGTTCGTCGGTGTGTTGCCGCCGTCCGGCACCGTGCCGGCGGGCCTGCCCACGCCGGGCCGGGTGACCGCGCCCGGGCACCGGCCCTGGCCGGCGGCGGCCGGCGCCGCGTCCCTGTCGCCGGCCGGGGTTCGATCGCCGAGCAGCCGGATCCTCCTCCCGCCCGTGCGTCGCGGCGCGGTACGGCCCCGAGGATCCGCGGCGGATCCGCAGAACCAACCGCGGTCATCGTGTCCGCTCCGGCCCGGGCCGGTGGGGACTGTGCGGGCCCGCCTGCTTTTGGTGCCCTTGCCGCGCTGCGAGGACCTGCAGATGGCCGGCGAGAGTGGTGGTGCCGCAGCCCCGTCGAGCGGAGTCGCGCCGCCGAGTTCGCCGCCCGCACCGGCCCCGGACCGGCCCGCCGCCGTCGCCGAGGCCGTTCCCGTGCCCCTGGTGTTGCACCGGCGACCTGCTGCGCGCCGCGGCTTCACGCGGCGTCGCCGAGATCACCGCCGACGCGGCGCTGCGCCGGTCGGTGTTCACCGGGTCCGGGGCCGCGCCGAGCGGCACCCGTGACGACGGCCGCGGCCTGCGGGCGCTGCCGCAATCCGCCCGCCGCTCGGTCGCCGCCGCCGCGGAGCCTGATGGCGACGCGGACCGCGACCCGGCGCCCTGACGAGACGTCAACTCCCGTCGCCCTGCTGGCTCCGTGCACCCACCAGGCGGCGTCCCCGGGACATGCCGGTCTGCAGGGTCTGCGGGCGCAGGTACCGTCGCAGCCAGCCGCTCACGTGCGAGATCAGTCCGTCGAAGTCCTTGGGCAGGGTACCTCCGCTCATCTGCAGCACCTCCCGGGCGAGGCCGGTGGCCAGGATGTTGCGGACGACGGCCGCCTGGTCCGCCAGACCGCCGTACGTGCTGGAGGTCTCGTCCTCGCCGGTCACTGGGATGTCGATGTCGAAGGAGTCCACGATCGACTGGATGAACTTGCGGGCGTCGGAGGCGGCCACGCCCTCCAGCGTGTCCCGGACCTGCGTCCACACGTTCCGGTCCTGGTTGGCGGTGTCGGCGCCTGCGGCCGCCCGGTTCCGCACCTCCTCGATCAGCTCGTCATCGTCCTCGAACTGATCCAGCCGGGCCGAGAGTTGCTGTCCGACACGGTTGATCGACTGGTTGGCGAGGCTCTCGCCGGCCCACAGGTTGTAGGGGTTGTTCGACAGCAGGGTCATCACCCGGGTGATGGTCTCGGTCAGCCGGCTGCGCAGCCGCTCCGAGCTCGCGCTGCTGGTCTCCGAGACTGAGGGGGAGGGGCTGCGGCCGGTGACGACGCCGCTCATGGCGCTGTGCTGACTCGAGCCGTCCTCCTGCGACTGCGGGGCGCTCGTCATCTCCACGTCGCCGTCCGAACCGGTCTCCGACTCCACGGCGTCGAGTTCGGCCCAGGTGCTCTCCGCCTCCAGTACGTCGTTGAGCCGGCGCATCCGGGCATGGATGTCCTCCCCGGGCGCCAGCGCCCGGTCGAAGACGTTCTGGAACGCGTCGCGCAGGGTGTGCCACGCGATGATGTGCCGGCGGTCCTCGTCGTCGGCGGTGACGATCTCGTTGGCCGTGTCGTCCCAACCGGGACGACCGCCCATCACGACGCGGGCCCCGGGGCCCGCGTCCGACGCCGTCGCGGTCGTCACCACCTCCAGGTCACCGCCGCGGTTGCCCCGCTGGTGCACGAGCCAGTTCATCAGCGAGTCGGTGAACGGCCTCAGGACCGGGTCGTCGGCGATCTCCGAGAGGCGCTGTAACTCCGTGAGCTCTCTCACCGCCGCGCCGAGGGAGTCACCGCTGTTCGGCGTCACGTACACGTCACGGACGCCGTAGGCCATGCGTACCGGGGTGCCGCGCAGCAACTGGTCCCAGGTGATCGTGGCCACCCTGAGGTTCGCGTCCAGCCGGGGGTCGCTCGCCCGGCCGCTGTTGGCCGTCGCGGACCGGGTGCCCGGGTTCCCTGCGGGGATGGACACCGGGACGTCGAGTTCCGTCCTGGCCAGCCAGTCCGTGATGGTGGACGTCTCGTCCTGGGAGAGGCCCGGCCGGACGTCGGAGATCCGGGCGCGCTGGACCGCGAGCCCGCGCGGGCCGCCTCCGTGCCCTCGCACGGGGGCCTGCCGGACCGCCGCGGCGGCACCCCGGTCGGGCACCGGACCGGCGAGCGCGGCCGTCGCCGTCGCTTCGGCGGCGCGCTCGAAGGCGTCCGAGGGATCACTGACGGACAGGCCCGCGCCGTTGTCGCTTCCCGCCACCGGTCCCAGGCGCTGCTGCTTCACATGTGCCAGCTCATGGGCGACCGTGTGCCGGTCACCACCGCCCTCGCCGATCACGATGTGCTCACCGGAGGTGTAGGCCCGGGCGCCCACCGCGGCGGCCGACCGCTGCGCCGTCACGCCGTCGTGCACCCGGACCGTGGAGAAGTCCGCGCCCAACCGCGCCTCCATCTCCTCCCGCAGCGGCGGGTGGAGAGGGGAACCGGGCTGGCCGAGGACGTCCGCGACCCCGGAGGCGGGCGTGGCCGGGCCGGGCGCGCGCTGAGCGGTGATCAAGTCCGCCACGGCCCGGTTGCCGATGGCCCGTTGCAGGGCCAGGGCGATCTGAGGGGAGAGCGCCGCCCGTCCGTGCGGCGCACCGGCCTCGACCTCGGCACCCGGCTGCCGCCGTCCTGTCTCCGCGGCGGTCCGCGGCTCGGCCTCCCGGCGGCGTCGGGCGCGTGGCATCGGTTCCTCCTTCGCCTGCGGGACGGGTAGGGCAGGCCCGATCCACCGTGCCACGCGCCCCTTCGCGCGGTAAGGGCCGCGGGGGCAGAGCCGTTGCCCTCGGCGCCCGGCCGCACGCCCGCTTCTGTCAGCCGTTGTCATCGGACGGGCAGCGGTCGCTGATCGCGCCGGTGATCACCACGTGGAGGGCCCGGTATCGGTCGGTCAGCGGCCATCAGAGCGCTGACGACCTGTGGGTTCGTGCGCCAGTATGCCGCGGCCGGCAGGGCCCGGCCTCCAGTGGGAGGACTCCACGGCCGGCTTTTGCGGGCGTCCGCACCCTCGCGTCGCGGCACCGTCACCTGCTTGCCGAACCGCCGCGGACTGAGCCGGTGAACGGGCCTGTCCAGCACAGGTGCGACGCCGTGATCACACGTGCCCTGCGACTCCGCGCAGTACCTCGCCCCGCGCGATGTGAGACAGCAACTGTTGGACTGCCGGCCCAGCCTCGTCGGCCTTGAACGTTGCGGGGGCAGCACCGGCCGGGTCAGGTGCTCGGGTTCCTCCCGGCACGGTCGGCGCGGGCGAGCAGCCGGGCCCGGTCGGTCATGAGCGCGTCCAGTTCCGCGCGGTGGCGGTGGATCAGGTCCCGCTGGATGCCGGTCTCCGCCGCGTACCAGAGCTCCACCAGGCCCGTCCGCCTCTTGCAGGCGATGTCGGCGAGCGCGGTCCGCCGTTCCTCGGGGGTCGCCTCGTGCGCGGGGAACGAGGGTTCCAGCGGGGTGCGGTAGCGGAAGTCCTCCTCGCGCATGCACGCGGACCAGCGCGCCATGCCCCGGACGACTCCCGGGTCTTCGAGGGAGCGCTCGAACGATTCCACGTTCAGGCGCCGCAGGTTCTCCGGATCCGCCGGGTACCCGGGTGCGCCGGTGACCTGCCGGGCGGACGCCGCGATACAGCCTTCCGCGGGCACGCCGGCCCGCGGCCGGGTCCCGTCGTGCGTGCCGGTGAGCGCCTCGGACCGGGCCCGGTCGAGCGTTTCTCCCGGCACCTGCGACGGGACGGGCGGCAGGTGGTAGCCGAACTCCGCGGCGGAAGCGGCGTCGGTGACCCCGTAGCGGCGCTCGTTGCGGGGCGGCGAGGGAGGCGGTGCCAACGGACCGGGAGGCGGCCGCAGTCCGGCGCCCCGCATGCAGTCGGCCACCAGGACGCCGATCCCGCGCTGGATCCGGGCGGTGTCCGACGGGGTGAGGAAGTACCGGTCCAGCGGCAGCACACGCTCCGGCTCCGCGGCCCGTGCCGTGGCCGGCCGGCGGTGCGTGGCGCTGGGGCCGGACGGGGCGTCGGGGCCTTCCCGGCCGCAGCCCAGCAGCACCCCCGCGCAGAGGAGGACGGCGGCCGCGGGCCGCAGGAAGGACGCCGGGAGGGGCGAGCGGGTCACCGGTGACGGTCCCTTCGTAGGCTCCGGGACCGCCCCGCCCCCGTTCCGACGGGGCGGTCCCGGCGGGATCAGTAGACGCGGAACGACGCGTTGTTGTTCTTCGTCCTGGTCAGATTGACGTTGCCGCAGGCGGGAACATCGTCGTACACCCCCGACCAGTTGCTGTTGAAGTAGACGCGAACGAAGCCGTTGCACCTGTCGGGGTATTGGTACGTGGCTTCTGCCCGCTCCCACCGCGCTCGCGGTCGGGCATTCCGGCGGTGTGAGCGGTTTCGCCGTACGCCTGACGCCGATGGCCGGCTATCGTCTCTTCGGCCTGCCCATGCACGAATGGGACGCCGCCGGTCTCGAAGCCCCCGACCTGCTGCCGAGGTCCCTCAGAACCCTGCCCGAGCAGCTCAGGGAGGCAGCGCCGCACGAACGCCCCCGGCTGCTCGACCGCGTGCTGAGCCCGCTGCTGCGCGACGCGCCCGCGGTCGCACCGGAAGTGCTGTCCGCCTGGGAGGAACTGCGTCGCACCGGTGGCCGGGTGCGCACCGCCCACCTGGCCGCCCGCGCCCTGTGCAGCGTCCGGCACCTGGAATGGCTGTTCCGGACACAGGTGGGCCGCTCGCCCGCCGTGATGGCCCGGATCCTGAGGTTCAACCACGCGCTTCGTCTACAGGCCCTGGGCACACCGCTCCCGCAGGTCGCCCGGGAGGCCGGATTCTACGATCAGGCGCACCTCGGCCATGTCTTCCGTTCCACCGTGGGACTGACGCCCGCCCGGTTCGCCCGTGAGTGGATCGACTGGCGTTCCGCCCTCACGTCCTCGGCAGCCGATGAGAGGGGCTCGTCCGGCCCGGAAACCGGCCCCTGAACACGATGGGCCCTCGGCCGGGCAGGTGGGGGCGGTGACGACGTCGGTGAGGGAGCCGCGGACGCCGACCCACTTACATAAATCATGAATATAAAAGAGCTATGCTTCGACCATGAGTCGTCAAGGCACCACTCCTGACGCGTCCGCAGCCATCGGGACCGCCCTCTACGGCCTGGCCACGAGGGCCGCGAGACGCCTGCCCCGGGACATGAGTCTGACGTCCGCAGCCACCCTGGCCACCCTGGACCGGACCGGCCCGCGGCGCATCACCGATCTGGCCGCGGTCGAGGGCGTCACCCAGCCCGCGATGACCGCCCTGGTCCGGGTGATGGAGGAGTCCGGCCTGGTCGAGCGGCGGGGCGACGCGTCCGACAAGCGGGTCACGCTGGTGTGCCTGACCGAGGCCGGCGCCTCCTATGTCCGGACGCGGCGCCAAGCGGGCGTTCGCGCGTTCGAGCGGTTGATCGGCGAGCTCACCGGCGACGAGATCGAGGCGCTGGTGGCGGCCCTTCCGGCGCTGGAGCATCTGGCAGAGCTCGACAGCCAGGACCGAGAGGGGTCGAAGCGGTGACCGGGCAGCCGGTCGGCGAGGGCGCGGCGAAGACGTCACCGGTGGCGCGTTCCGAGGCGCGGCTGCTGGTCCCCTCCCTGATGTTCATCGCCCTGGTCGTGGCAGCGGTCGCCAGCCTCGGGACGCCACTCATCACCAGCGTGGCGACCTCGTTCCACGTCTCGCTCGGCAGCGCGCAGTGGACGCTGACCGTCGCGCTGCTCAGCGGCGCCGTCACCACGCCGGTCCTGGGCCGGCTCGGAGCCGGCCGGCACCGGCGGGTCACCATCCTCGCCACGCTGGTGGTCGTCGTCACCGGCAGCGCGCTCACCGTGCTGCCGCTGCCGTTCGCGTGGCTGCTGGCCGGCAGGGCGGCCCAGGGCGTCGGGCTCGGGCTGACGGCACTGATGATCGGCGTGGCGCGGGACCACCTCCCCGAGGAGCGCAGCGCGGCCGTGATCGCCCTGATCTCGGTGGTCTCGGTCATCGGGGCCGGCGTCGGCTACCCGCTGGCGGCGCTGCTCGCCGAGTTCGGCGGGGTACGGGCCGCCTACGGCCTCGGCCTGGCCGTCACCGCCGCCGCCCTCCTGACCGCGTGGCGCGCCATGCCCGAAGCCCCCGAGGGCCGCTCCGCCCGCGTGGACGTGGCAGGCGCGGTCGTCCTGGCCGCCGCGCTGCTCCTGGTGCTGTTCCTCGCCGGCGAACGGAATCTGTGGAGCCGGCACCTCGTCGTGGCGGCGGGGCTCGTCGTCGTCGCGGTGGTGCTGCTCTGCGTCTGGGCCGTCATCGAACTGCGCAGCACGACGCCCCTGGTCGATGTGCGGGCGGTGCGGCACCCGGCGGTCGCCGGGGCGAACCTCGCCATGTTCGTCGGCGGGATCGGCATGTACCTCCTGCTCACGCTCATCACCCGGTACGCGCAGACGCCGCACGGCGCCGGCTACGGCTTCGGGCTGACGACCTTCGTCGCCGGGCTGGTCCTCATCCCGTTCTCGGTGCTGGGGTTCGTCGCCGGCAAGCTCACGCCGCGGGTCCGGACACGGATCGCCGACCCCCTGCTCCTGGCCGCCGGCGCCGTCGTGGTCGGCGGCGGGTTCGCCCTGTTCACGGCGGCCCGGTCGGACCTGGCCGAACTGTTCGCGGCGATGGGCGTGCTCGGCTTCGGCGTCGGCGGCTTCTCGGCCGCGATGCCCGGCGTCATCCTGGCCGTCACCCCCAAGAGCGAGACATCGAGCGCCATGAGCTTCCACTACGTGGTCCGCAGCGTCGGGTACTCCCTGGGCAGCGCCATCGGCGGCCTGACACTCGCCGCGGGCACCGGCCCAGGCCACCTCTTCCCCGACGACAGCGCCTACACCACCGCGGCGCTGATCGGCATGGGCGCCATGGCGATCACGACGCTGACGAGTCTGGCTCTCGCCCGCCGACGAGTCTGGCTCTCGCCCGCCGGCGCTCGTGCGCGACCAACCCGTAAGTGAGAACGCACTCGTCCCCGCACTGCAGGTGCCATGCCCAAGGGCTACTGGGTCAGCGCCTTACCGCATCGTTTCAGTCCCCGAGAAGCTGGCTGCTCACATCAAGCCGGCCGGTCCGGCCGTCCGGGCCGGGGGCGGCCGGGTCCTCGCCCGTGGGCGGAGCGCAGGGGCGAGTCCGGTCAGTTGGCCGGCGTGTTCCGTGTCATCCCGGCTGCCTCGGTGATGGCGCGTTGCCTGAGATCACCGAACAGCTGCATCGTGACGGCGGCCAGGACGTCGTCCCCGCCAACAGTCCGCCGGTCCCCGCGGCGGATGGACAGGGCGAGGAGGGGGTCCTTGAGCGGCGGGGCCGGGGCTGGCCCGCCCGGCACCACCAGGCTGACCGTCCCGAACCGCTTGACCCCGCCCTCACGGACGACCATGGCCGCGTCCCGGGCCAGGGCCGTCAGGAACACGCTCGCGATGCCGTCCAGGTCGCGGACCATCGCCGGGACCGCCCTCACCCCCCGGCTGCCCAGCAGCCTTCTCACCCCGGCCTCGAACCGGTGAGCGCCAGCCACACCACTCGGTGTACGCGTCCCGCGGCGCTCACGAAGAGACACGAGCGAACCATCGGCGTTGTGCAGCTCGCCCAACAGGCCGTGAAAGGTCGGGCTGTGCAGGTACCACTCCGATCCGACCTCGACCTCGACGTTCCGGTCGATCGCCGAGATGAGGTCCTTGGGAATCAGCCTCTTCCTGGCCTCCTCGGCCGCCGCGCTTCTCGCGCCGTCGATGATCTCCGCCATCAGGGTCCGCGTCACCGACGCGGCGGCCCACGCGGCCGACCGGGAGACGTGCAACGAGGTCACGTCCCTGAACACCGCTTTGACGAGCTGAGGCTTGAACGGCAAGTCGGTCACGGCGGAAACGGTCTGCGGACCGCTGTGCTCGGTGCGCAGGGGTTGTGTGGTCATCGAAGAATGTGCTTTCTGCTGTCGGAGGTGTCAGTGGCCCACGCCGCACCGGGCGACGGGACCACAGAGCTGTGCGGAGGACGCCGAGCCGGGACGGGGCCTGCCGGTCGGGGCCGCCGGCACACAGAGGTGCAGGCGGCCCCGACCGGATTCTCGTCGTTCCGGCGACCGGGCGTGCGGCAGGGGTGCCACCCGGGCGACGCGCTGCGGTGCGGCGCCGTGCCGGTCAGGCGACCTGGTACCTGCCGACTTCCAGGAAGTGGCGCAGTACTTCGGGTGTGTTGTCGTCGAGGGCGGCGTTGGCTGCCGCGCGCAGGACCGGGCTGGTGGACGGGTCGGCGAGGATGCGGGTGATGGCGACGCGGTCGTCCTCGGCCTGGGCGATGCGGTAGCCGGTCTCCAGCCAGGCGCGCATCGCCTCGGGGTCATTGGCGTCCAGGAGGGCGTTCGCTTCTCGTGTCACACGCCGGCCGCTGTCCGGGTCGGCGAGGATCCGGACTATGGCCACCCTCAGGTCGTCGGCGTCCGGCTCGTCCGCGGACGAGGACACCGCGGGTACCGTCACCGCGGTCGGTGCCGCCGCGGCGGCGAAGGACGGGGTGGCGAGCAGGAGGGCCGGGGCGAGGATGCCAGCGGCGATGCCGGGTGCTACGCGGTGCGGTCGCAAGGGGAATACTCCTCTTCGTTCGCCTGGACGTGAGCTGAGACGCCTCAGGGCGTTCACCTCGTTGATGTTGCCACCTCGGTCTGACAGTGGCGGTTGACCCGCTGCGGTCGCAGGGCATCGTCGCCGCGGACGTGCCCGGTGCCTCATGGCGGCGCTCCTTAGAGGAGGGTGACCTGGAGCGCGGCTTGTGGCTGTCGGGGCATGATCGGGGCGAGGCGATGCCTGGGGGCGGTCGTGGAGTGGTCCGAGCGTGTTGGTGGTTCGCGACGGGGTTCGGCTCGTCTCCGGGCCGGGGCCGGGGCCGGGGGAGCCGGTCGTGCCGCTGCGCGGCTTGGCCGGTCGTGAGGGTGAGTGGGAGGTGGGGGCGGCCCTGGCTGATTGCCCGGTATCAGGTCGTCGCAGTCGATCAGCGCGGGCGCGGCGCGAGCGAGCGTCATCCGCACGCGCGGGCATCCACGTCAATCTGCTCCGACTCGCCTGTGACATCGCCAGCTTGAGATGATCTGCTTGTGGGCATGGAATGCCGCCTCAAGGGGCCACCGGGCCCGTCGCGATGGCCATGGGCAAAGACTTGTCGTGGAGGAACACGAGCCCGCCCACGACGAGGCCGATGAATCACAGCCGTCAGAAACATCACGGCAGCGTGCAACGGTAGCGGCAGGAGCTCGGACGACAGCCCGGCACGGGACGTACCACACGGTTCGGGCTGGGCGGGTACGGAGAATGCGGGCCTGGCCCCAGACATCGGCTGCCGACGGCGGCGTTGCGTGCACCGCGTGCCGCAGCAGTCGGGGAGCTGCTCGGACCGCGAGCATCAGCGGGTCGGCAGCCGCTGTGCTCGTCTCCGGGCCGGCGTCCTAGGGCATCGGCCGAGCCTCGGCCACAGTGCTCCGTCAGCAGTGGGTGCCCAGTCCCGTCGAGCCGCTCGCTCCAGCCGATCATCAGCACTGTTGACCGGGGCAGCCCCCGCCCCGAGCGCCATCTGATCGTCGGTCGTCACAGCCCCGCTCGTCGTCACGCTCGCCGGCGACCGTCGGCATGACGTCACCCAGGCCCCCGGCGCCTGTATGCCGACCGGGGTGACGACTTCGACAAGTACCGCCGTCTGCTGTGGAAGCGCGGCGTCAAGCCGACGACCGCCCGGCGCGGTGCCGCCCATGGCTCAGGGCTGGGCAGGGTGCGTTGGACGGTCGTGTCAATGAGCCGCATGCCATTGGTCATGGTTCTCCCGTCGGGGCAGGTGTGACCAGACAGGTACCCTGCCCCGACGGAGTCCGGCCGGCCGGCGGGAACCGGTGCCGTGTGCGGCGCTTCCCGGCTCAGCCGAAGTTCACGTCGCTGCACCACATGTAGGCCTGGTCGAGGTGCGAGGCCTGCCAGATCACGAACAGGATGTGGCGTCCGGTGTAGCCGGAGGTCTGGACGGGGAACGTGATGTCCTGGGCCGGCGCGTAGCGGCCGGTCTGCGTGATGAAGTCGAGGTTGCCCCAGCCCAGGGTCTGGGTCGTGGGGTCGAAGCCCTGCTTGCTCACGTAGACCTTGAAGTAGTCGGCACCGTGGGACGCCTGGTCGTACAGGTGGACCGAGAAGTTGTTGCCGACAGTGGTGGCCTTCCACGGTCCGGGCTTGTCCAGGCTGGCGTTCCTCGAGAGGTTGTTGCTGCAGAGCGTCCCGTCGGGGGTCCGCGCCTGGAACTGGCCACCGAGGCCGTCGCGAAGCGCGCTCATCCAGTTCCACATGGTGTCGGGGTTGGCCTGGAAGGCCTGCCAACACATGGGGTCCTGGGTCTGCATGGCCGGGTTCGTGTGGTTGCTGCCCCACGTCTTCCAGCACTGGTACGCGCGGGAGGCGGGGTCGACGATGGTGCCGTGAGCCTGGGCGGGGGCCGACCAGGTCAGCGCGCCGACGACCACGGCGAACAGCATGGCGAGCGCCTGGAGAGGCCGGCGGAGGGACGACCGCGAAGGCCCGGTTAACGGACTCTGTGTGCGCATGTGGGGGGAACTCCTTCCAGTTGCAAGCTGTCATGGGAGCGCTCCCAACGGTAGGACGTCTGAGTGAAATGTCAATAAAGCCAACAGAGTTGATCACAAGGGCGGGCGGCGAGCAGGGCTGCTGGATCTCAGTTACAGCCGGATCAACGGGCGGGCAGCACGGTGGGCCCTCGGCGAGTACGCGAACGACCACGAGAGTGGCAAGTCGAAGCCGTAGGCGGTGCTAGCTCGGCCTGGCCCAACTGGACCTGGGGTACGCACCGTTGTCCTCGCCGGTGTGGGGTCCGGTAAGGGTCGCCCGTACCCGCGGTGGTGCCGTACCGGCGCCGTGCGCCGTGGCCGCCGTGTACTCCGGTGGTACGGCCAGGGCCCCCGCGCCCGCATGTGCCACACGCCGTGGAGGCGAGGATGTCACCGAGGCTCAGCTACGAGTTCCCCGACTTCTGCATGCCCCTGTCCCCGCGCGGCCTCAACCCCGCGTGGGACCGGCGAGGAACGCGGATGTACGCCCGGGCGCGCGAGCACTCGCTGCCGACCGACCCGGCCGTCACCCGGCAGATGGTCCGCACCGAACCCGACTTCGCCACCGCCGTCTGCCTGCCCGACGCGGACCCCGAACGCTTCGAGGCGCTGTGCCAGTACGTCATCTGGGTGTGGGCCGTCGACGACGGGCTGGACGAGCGCATCCCCGCGCGGGACGTCGTGTTCGTCGCCGTCGCCGTCGCCGTCGCCGTCGCCGTCGCCGTCGCCGTCGCCGTCGCCGTCGCCGAGCTGGCCCGGGCCGTCGACGGCACCGCGGAACCGGCCGGTCCCGTCGCCCGCGCCGGCCGCGACATCAACACGCGTATCTGCGCGCACCGCTCATCCGCCTGGGTGGAGGCGTTCACCGCCGAAGTCCTCATGTGGCTCGCCACCTTCGTGCGCGAGGTCGCCACCGTGCGGCTCGGGCACTCCATGACACTGGAGGAGTACGTCCCCCACCGGCGCGCCACCTCCGTCCTCGGCTGGTTCATGCACCTCAGCGAGTACGCCGTGGGCGTCGACCTGCCCCATGAGGTCCGCGTGCTGCCGGCCATGACGGAGGCCGGGGACCGGGGAGCCGAATGGATCGGGATCTACAACGACGTCTACTCCGTCGACCGGGAAGACGCCGTCAGATACCCCTTCAACGCCGTCCTCATCACCGAAGACCGGCGTGGCTGCTCCCGTCAGAAAGCCGTGGAGGCCGTCAACACCCTCCTCACCGACCTGATGAAGCAGTACCTCGCCGCCGTGGCACGCGTACCGCGGGAGCTGGCCCGCGTCACCGCCGACGAAGGCGTCCACCGGCAGGTCGAGCGGGTCCTGGAGTCCTACACCACCCAGGTCCGCGGCAACTACGACTACCACCGCGGCAGTCCCCGCTGCGTCGACTCCCCCCGCTACCCGCCCATCGAGCAGAAGGCGGGTGTCCGGCCCGCTTACAGCACCGACGAGCGCTTCGGCTTCCGCCGATGACCCCGCGCGCGGACACGTCGCGCCCGGGACCGGGGAAGGACCTCGACCGGACGGTGCGCACCGCTCCCGGAGCCCTGCCGCTGCTCGGCCACGCCCCGCCTATCTGGTCTGGCATCCCGAGCTGGTGCAGCGGGTCCTGTCCGACGCTCGGACGTTCGACGAGGGCGGGCCCCTGTTCGAGAAGGTACGGCCCTGCTCGTGCCCCCCCCCGCGCGCATGGCTGAGATGTCCGGCCCGCCCGGCCGCCGCCCTCCTGACCCGGCCGGCCCACGTCCTGTCAGGGCGACAGGGAGGTTGCGCATGGTGTGCGGGACTCTGTCCTGACGGGTGCCGGGCCCGGGGCACTGGTCACAAGGGGACGCAGT
Organism: Streptomyces sp. NPDC038707; assembly: GCF_040636485.1. Lineage (NCBI taxonomy): Bacteria > Bacillati > Actinomycetota > Actinomycetes > Kitasatosporales > Streptomycetaceae > Streptomyces > Streptomyces sp. NPDC038707. The sequence continues at coordinate 77,794 of NZ_JBEZUP010000022.1, read as the reverse complement.
CGGGGGCGGTCGGCCCGGCCCGCGTGCGGACCGCGCGGTGGTGCACGGCCTGCCGCATACCACTCGATGGTCTGCCCGACGCGGGCCGGGAGGAGAACACGTCAGCGAACCACCGGTCAGCCGCAGTCCTTCCCGTTCAGGGTGAAGGCCGCGGGCGTTCCGGCGGGGGTGCCCGTGCCCTGGAATCCGAAGCTCACGCTGGAGCCCGGCGGGATCGCGGCGTTGTGCGCGACGTTCGCGGCGGTGACACCGGATCCGGCCTGCGAGACGGTGGCGTTCCAGGCGCTCGTCACCTTCTCGGCACCCTTGAACGAGAACCCGAGCCGCCAGCCGTCGACCGCCGTCGTGCCGGTGTTCCGCACACCGACATCAGCGGTGAAGCCGCCGTTCCAGGTGCTGGTGACGGTGTAGGTCACGGCGCACTGGGTCGAGGGGGACGTCGGTGTGGGCGTGGGAGTAGGTGTGGGCGTGGGGGTGGGTGTGGGAGTGGGAGTGGGTGTGGGCGTCGGTGTGGTGCCGTCGGGCTCCGCACCCCACTGCGTGTCCGAACCCTCCGCCAGCACGATGTGCGGCGCGTCCACCGGCGTACTGCCCGGCGTCGTCGGGATCGCCTGGTAGGACCAGTCGTTCGCAGGGTTCCAGGCCCCGGCCGAGACGATGCGGAACTGCACCTCCTTCCGGTAGGCCGACTGGCCCGCCGGAGCGATCACCGCGTTGGAGCAGTCCACGGTGACGAAGTAGACGTCGCCCTCGAAGTGCGTCGGACCGGACACCTTGCCGCACTGGTTGTAGTTGGTGGTGGTGCTGATCTGATCGGGCGTGACCCCGCCGTCGAGCGTGAAGTAGTAGCGCAGGGAAGCGTGCGTCAACGCGCGTGCGGGCCACGCCGACTTGTTGATCAGGTACGCCTTGATCTCGGTGAAGCCGGGACCCGAGGCGTTCACGGACGCCTGGACCGAGACCTCGGGCCCGTCCGGTTTCTCGGCCCGGGGGAAGTCGGCGAGCGGGCTGCCGCCGTACTCGGCGTACAGACGGGCCAGGGCACCGGTGAAGGCCGCGTTGTAGTCGGTGGCCACCTCGTTGTTCACGTAGTTGGACCGGTCGTCGGTGTACGCGTCGTCCGCCGCGCTCGGCCCGCCGACCAGCGCGCCGTACAGGACGTGCCGGTTGTCCACCGGGTTGGTGAGCTGGTCGGTCCACGAGCCGTGAGCGGTCCGGTGGTGCGGCTTCGTCGGCGGGTTCGCGCCGAAGCCGACGACGTAACTGGACTTGCGCGGGTTGTCGCCGAGTGCGTAGTTGATCTGCCGGACCGCGAAGTCGTGATAGCGGGCCTTGCGCACCGGGTCGCCGGTCAGCCAGTCGGCGTACGACAGCGCGGCGAACGCGGTGTTGGCGGCGTACCGCAGCGATCCCCAACTGTCGAGGACCGCCTGCCCGCCGGGCGAGTAGCGCACCTTGGTCCCGTTGACACCGACCGTCCACCAGTCCAGCCACCGGTTGGCGTCGTCGACGTACCGCTGCTTGCCGGTGAGCTGGGCGAGGAGCACGTACGAGCCGTAGGAGGTGTCGTCCCAGGAGAGCGTCCAGCGGTAGGAGCGGGTGGTCGTCTGGGGCTCGGTCGACAGCTTGTCGTAGGCCGATTCGGCCTTCGCCAGGTACGCGGCGTCACCGGTCGCCCTGTACAGCCAGACGGCGCCCCAGACCAGCTCGTCGTTGTAGCCGCTCCAGGAGTTGTAGTACGCCTGGGCATCGGTGATGCAGTCGCTGTACTTGCCGCGGTAGGCGTCGGCGAACGCGTACAACTGCTTGGCGTGGGTGAGCAGTTTGCTCGCGTACGCCGGATCGCTGTCCGCGAACACCATGGAGGACGACGCCATGGCCGCGGCGGTCTGGCCCGCGAGGTCGGACCCCGGGCAGGACGCGTCGATCTTGTACGCGGGCCGCGCCATCGGCATGACTTCGGCCGGCCCCCACCACTTGTGGTCGTCGGCGCCGTTGCCCACCTGGCCGTACAGCACGTTCGCGGACGGGTGCGCCTTGATGAAGTAGTCGTTGACGAACCGCAGGTTGTCCTGGAGGTACCGGAGCTGGCCGGAGGTGGCGTAGGCGGACTTCTGCTCCACGCCGCCCCAGGCGAGCAGGGTGGCGGAAAAGGCCATGGGCAGGCCGAACTTGACGTGGTCCCCGGCGTCGTACCACCCGCCGGTCAGATCGAGACCGGCGTCCTTGCCGTCGCCGAGGGCGGAGTCCCCGCGCCAGGAGACGCGGTTGTCGTCCGGGAGCTTCCCCGACCGCTGAGCGTCGTAGAACCAGAGCGACTTCTGGAGTGCCTCGCCGTAGTTGAAGGCGGCCGACGCGGCGGAGGACGGGCTGGGGGCGGCCGACGGCAGCAGCAGGCCGGCGACGACGGCGACCGCGGCTCCCCACGCACTCACCAGGTGGGAGCGTCGGACACCGGTCGGGACTGCCGGGCGGATTCCGGGAGCCGCTGCGGGGGGCGCGGAGGATCTTCGGGCGGTGAGGAAGGAGAGCGGGCGCAACGGACGTTCCTTCCGTGCGGTGGGCAGGGGGAGTTCGTGCTGCGGCGCGGTACTTCGGGAGGTGGAGACAGGAGTGAGTGGGAGCGCTCCCATACACTGGTTCATGAAGCCAGCGTGCACGGCAACTGTCAATATCCCGCGCGTACTTCCCCCGGACGCCGTGGCGTCCGAGCCGTGCGCTTGGGCCTGCCGGAGGACGACTCGACTGGGCATCGACAGGCGTCCGGGCCGGTTCCACCGGCGTGCGGGTCGGTTCCACCGGCGTCCGGGCCGGTTTCGAAGGGCAAGGGCGCTGCAGACGGCAGCCCCTGGACCCTCGCCCACAAGGCGAAGGCGGCTTCGCGCCCGCCGCGCACGACCTGCGCTCTACGACATACCACGCGCCCACCGCCGCGGCAGCAGTGTGACCGTGTGACCGGATGCGGCAGGCCGTGGGGCCGCGCTGTACCGTCGGCCCCAAGCGCCACTATGGTGATCCGATGGCATCCATCAAGCAGTTCCAGGTCACCTTCGACTGTGCGGAACCTGAGGCCGTGGCCCGGTTCTGGTGTGAGGTGTTGGGGTACGTCGTACCACCGCCCCCGAAGGGGTTCGCCACGTGGGACGACTTCAACCGTTCGCTGCCACCTGAGCGACAGGGTTCGGCGTTCGCCTGCATCGATCCCACAGGTGTGGGTCCACGACTGTTCTTCCAGCGCGTTCCCGAAGGCAAGGTCGTCAAGAACCGGGTTCACCTTGACGTCCGGGTCGGCACCGGGCTCGTGGGTGAGGAACGCCTCGCCACCCTGGAAGCCGAGTGCGCACGACTGGTCGCGCTCGGCGCGGTGCGCGTGCGGCTGCTGCCCGCCAATGACGGGGACGAGTCGTGCATCGTGATGCAGGACGTCGAGGGCAACGAGTTCTGCCTCGACTGAGGGCCGCGTGCCTCTCCTCCTCTCCTCGTCCTGCCCCCACGAGCCGATGCGCAGCGGCCTGTGGCCCGGATCGCCGGGACAGGCGCGGGGGAGGGCGCGCAAGGCACCCTCGCAACTCCATAATCGCGTGGCGGACCCGGCCTCCAGTGGCCCGCTCCACGACCCACCTGTGTGTCACCGACGTACCGAGAACGGCGCTCCCCGCCGGCCCTTGGTGACCTGTGGGTCAGTCGAAGAGGGCGACGACTCCATTGACCCAGACCGCGAGGAACGCAAGGGCTCCCACCAGGCAGCCGACGCCCGCCAGTACGCCGCCGACCGTCCACGGCCCGGAGCGCGCCTCCTCGTACGTCCCCTCCAGGCTGTCCCGGTAGGAGGCGGGGTCGTCCCAGTCGACCGGGTGTCCCAGATCTTCGGCGCAGGCGGTCCGCACCGCGACCAGCTGCTTCTCCGCGAAGGGGGTGGCAGCCATCGCCTCGGGGCCGCGCCAGGCGAGGGCCTTCATCCGCCACCCGGGAGACCCGTACCGCGCCTCGAAGGCGGCGGTCTCGTCGGTGTCGCGGTCCTCCTCGAGGTACATCCAGCGTCCGGCCTCGGCGGCATCGCCGTAGAGCCGGTACACCCCGGCCAGGCGCCGACGGAGCGTCAGGTCGTACGGGAAGGACGAGACAAGACCGCGCAGACGCTGGCGCGCGACGGGAATCCGGCCGGCGGCCAGGTCTGCGTCGACTCGGGCAAGTGTCTCTCTCAGCGGCATGAACACATGATCGGGTGCCGTACGGATCCGCGTCGACTGGTTTGTTGCCGGGCACTGGCCGTCTCCTGACGTCGGCGCTTCAGGATGATGGTGGTGGGGGCGAGCAAGAGGCCGGTTCCACGAGGGATCCGTCGAGGATGTCGCGGCCCACGCGGGCTTCGGCGCACCCGTCTCTCTGCGCCGGCACCTCTCGGCGGCGATCGGCGTCTCCCCGGCGGCCTACCGGCGCACCACCTTCACGGGCTCCGTGCTGCGGGTCTGGCAGTCGCGGGTCTCAGGCTTCGATGCGTACCCAGGTGCGGCCGGCGCGGAGAAAGAGGGTGCCGTCGCGGCCCTGGCCACAATGCATCACCACCCGCCCGGGCACCCGCACCCGCTCCTGGCTGGTGGCGACACACACGTCGCCGGCCAACTCCGCGCGGGTCACGATGGTCCTGCGCTTGTAGTGGTCGCGGCTGGTCAGGACCACCCGCGTGCCGCGCACGGCGAATCCGTCCGGAGTGTGCACCGGGCTGCGGCAGCTCGCGACTTCGCCGGTGGAGGGTGTGATCCGGGTGAGGAAGGTCCCTTTGCCGCTGTACCGGACCAGCCACACTGACTCGCCTTCCATGGCGGCCGTGCAGCCTTGCAGCGGCCAGTCGGGAAGTCTCCCCTTCGGTGCCCACGTGGCGACACCCCGGTTGTCCCAGCCCGCCAGGCCGGCCGCGGTCTCCGGGTGGCCGCCGTGGATACCCTCGTCGCCGTAGGCGGTCCAGATCCCCCGCTGCGGTCGGTGGCCAGGGCCGGAATGTCGTCACCGAGGCAGAAGGCGCCCTCTTGCCGACCCTCGGGGCAGTACACCACGGCGTTCTCCCGCCAGGCTCCCTCCGCGCCCCGGTGGGTACGGCCCGACGCCAGCAGGAACCGGGACCCGGGGAGCAGAGCCAGAGGGCTGGGCCGCATGTCGATCCCTTCGACCGGGATGCGCCGCCGCTCCTGCCCTGAGATGATGACCAGTTCCCCGTCGAAGGGGGGCCTACGCCGCCCGAAGATCGCCACGTTACAGCTCGGGGCAATCCGCACTCCCGCCGGGGGAGCGAAGACCGGCCCTCCGCGCCGTCCTGTGCGATGACTGACCTCAGTCGTTACGGTGATGGTGGGTCGAGGAGGGCCACGCCCGCGCCGATCTGGTGCGCGCGGCGATGCTGCCGCCTTTCCTCATGGGCCGGTGTCCGCGGTGGTCACGGGCAGAAGCGGCCGTTGGGGTTGACGAAGCAGCTGACCTGCCAACTGGACCACGTACCGTCGCCGAAGCGAGCCCGGAACCATGTGTTGCCGTCCGAGCCGATGGCCGAGATGAAGATGAGGGAGTCGCTGGTTTCCTGCTGCGGGTCGGCATCGATGGCGCTCTGGACCCATCCGCCCATGGAGATCCATCCGTTCCAGGAGCCGTCGGGGTAGGTCCAGTTCGTCCACACCGCGTGATCGGTGCCGACGACGAACTCCTCCTTCGTCCCGTTGGCGAACTGGGTGGTCGAGACGCCGTACTCGCAGAAATACTTCGCGCCCTTGTCCGTGCAGTAGGTCGCGGCCTGCGCCGGCGTCGCTGCCGCTGCACTTCCCAGGCCTGCGACCGCGGCCAGGGTCGCGACTGTCGCGAGGACACTCTTGCATCTGCGCATGTGCATGCTCCTTCGTCACGGGATCGGTCGTTACGGCAGCGGGAGAGATCCGGCACTCCCGGCGCCACCGATTCAGTCGACCACGGGCAGGCGAGGGCAGACCATGCAGAACCACCGGCAGAAGTAGCCCTTCTTGCAATCCTGCACGTCTCCTCGGCCCGCGGGCCGGTCACTGCGAAGCCTTGTTCCCGGCCGGTACGGGAGGAACATGCCCGATGATCACCGCTTGGCCGAACCGGCGGTTCCCCGGACTCTCATACGACCCCCGGGACATCACCCTTTCGGACATCCCCACTGGGCTGGCCGGAGCGCGCCGGTATTGCTCACCAGTGTCAGCCGAAGACGAGGTCGACATCCTTCTCGATGCACAACTGCAGAACGAGCGCCAGTTGGCGGGCGTCGTCGATGTGCCGTTGGAGCAGCGGGGCGGTGATACCGCCTTGAGGCTGGTCGGCGATCTCCCGCAGGCGGGGCAGAAGCGCGGCGCACTGGGCCGGCGCAAGGGCGGGACCGTCGTCGTCGGGATGATTGAGCAGTGGTGCCAAGGTGGTGAGGACGTCCTCCCAGGGGCGCTGTCCGCCGAAGCCGTGCATCTCGTTCAGCGCGAACCCCTCAGCCTGTGCCAGCCACTGCCGGAACGCCGCGAAGCCGGTGCAGGACCAAGAGACGTCCGGGCTGCTGGTGTCGTCGTCTCCCGGGAACAGAATGAGCCCCACGTGTCCTCCTCGTTGGCCAGGCACACAGGGTGGACCTCGGGGAGGGGCACCGGCAACCGAGGTGAGTTCGGCGAGGAGGTCGTCCGCCTTCGTGCAGAGGCCCCCGGCAGCGGTGCCGCCCTATCCACACCGTGGATGGGAAGCATCAGCACTTTCGATGTGCCAGGGGATTCCGCTGGGTGAAGGCGCACCGCACAGTGACGCATACGTCATCAGCCCGTGCGGTCGCGACGGTACGCGGCGGAGTCCGCCGAGGCACAGCCATGTCTGCCGGACCGCGGGCCTGCGATGACGTACACACCCGTCACCCGTGGGAGAGGAATCCGCCATGCCCGCTTACCGGTCGGCAAGTCTGAGGCGCGCCGTCGGAGTCGCCCCGGCCCAACGGCTCCAGCCTGTCGCGCCGGCTGTCGCTCGGCTGCTGGCCGGCGTCGTCACGGCGGTCCACGGCCTCGACAAGCTCGTCGACGGACCAGCCGGGTTCGGCGCATTCCTGAGCGGTATGAGTGTGCCCGCGCCGTCCGTGACGGCATGGGCGGTCACGGTCGGGGAGACGGTCGGAGGGGTCTTCCTCGTCCTCGGACTGCTGTCACGGTTGACCGCGGTGTTGCTGACACTACACTTGTGCGTGGCGATGGCACTGGTCGGTGCGGACACCGGGTTCGTGACGCCCCAGCAGGGCGCTGCGAGCGGGTTGGGTACCGAGTTTCCGCTCATGATGGTGGCGGCGTTCCTCGTCGTGCTGCTGGCCGGGCCGGGGCCGTTCGCGCTCGACCGCCTTCTCGGCCTCGAAACGGTTGCGCCGGGACGCCGTGGGCCCGCTTCGGAGCGGCCGTCCGCCGTGCGTGCGTCCGTCATCAGCGGCGTGACCGGGGGCGTGATCGGCGCGGTGATGAGCGCCCTGGTCAACTACTTGGCCGTAGGGGTGCCTTCCGGTGCCGGAGCGAACGCCGCCAACCACGCCGTGTCCGGACTGATCAGTGGCTTCCTCGCCGGGTTCCTCGGGCTGCTGACGCACCAGCGTCGCCACGGCCCCGGAACGGCGGGCGCGGCCGGCGACACCCCGCTCGCACCCGCTGTTCCGGCGGTACAGGTGCCCGAGGTCTGACGGACCCATACCGAGACCCGCGTCCGACACTTCGCGTCTTTCTGGGGAGAGGCCCACCTGTGTGTCACGTTCTGCAGCGAGCCGTTCAGCAGCCCGCGCCGTCCGGCGGCCCGGTCGCCGCCACCTTCTGAAGACGCTGGGTGCGGCAGGCGTCCCGGCCTGGCTCGACGGGGACGCTGTGGTGTCTGGTCTCCTGCGCGGTCGTGTACGGGGGTTCGGTCCACCTCGTCGATCTGGGACACGGCGCGATGCACCGGTTGGTGCGGAGCGGGCCCGGCGCCGGGGGCGGGCTGGGGTCCGCCCCCGGCGCCGGTGCGCGGCGTCCTTCTGACTCACCTGCACGGCGACCATGTCGCGGACGAGCCCGCGTTGTTCGCGATGGGCCCCGCCGACGTCGTCGGCCGCGGCACCGATGTGATCCGGGTCTCCGGCCCGGGCGACCGCGGTGTGCCGTCGAGCATGTTCCCTCCGGGCGCGCCCGCACCCGCCGTCTTCAACCCGGAGCGGCCCACCCCGGGCATCACCGCGATGACCACCTACCTCGGGCAAGCCTTTGCGTGCCGACTTCAACGGACGAGCGAGAGGAAGCGACTTCACCCGCCCCGGCGACCTGAGGCCGGCGCCCGCCGCGGGCGTCCGTCGCTCTCGCTCGGCGGTTGCCGTGCCCCGGGATACACTGCTCCGCCTCACCCTGACTGGAGGTCACCGAGTGTTGTCAGCACGGATACTTGCCGGGGCTCCGTTGGCTGTGCTGACGCTCGCCCTATCCGGCTGCTCTGCCCACTGGGGCTGCACCGACACGACCGCGCGGCGCGGTGAGGCCGGTGTCAGGGTGCGGGTCGTGGACACGTCCGAGCGGCCGATCGGTGTCACCGCCGAGGTCGTCGACTGGCGCCTCGAACCCCACCCGCAGGTGCCTGCCCAAGGTGATCAGGTGTACTTCCACTACCGCTTCGACGGCGCCGACGAGATGTCCCGCGTCGCGGTGGACGCCTGCGCGGTCGACAAGGAGCGCGTGGTGCTGGGGTGTCAGACGATCGAAGCGTACCGGGCGTTCGGGCCGCACGGTGCTCGCACGGGTGGCGACTGGTTCGCCGTGGAGCACCCTGAGGAGGTCGCCGCAGTGCTGGTGATCCCCAATGACCAGTCCTACGACGGGCGAACCTGCGAAGAGGACATCAAGGACGGCGGCGGACCGCATCCTCCGGAACCGCCCGGCTTGGGGGACCGGTTGTGAGCCGTCGTCCGGCTCGTGAGCCGCCGCACGCGCCGAGGGGGACGGGCGCGCGTAGGGAACGGCGGGGCGACCGGACCGCCGTGCGCTCCGGTCGCCCCTGTTGCCGGGGACGGGCCGCCCCGTCTGTCCCCGGCCCGGCGTCACCGGTCAGTTGAAGACCACTACGTCGGTGCGCATCGGCAGCGGGCTGCCCCAACCGATGTTGATCTCGAACGTCGCCACACCGTTGGCCGTGGCGATGCTGGAGAGCTGGAGACCTGGAACGCCGCGTCGCCGACGAACCGGTTCCCGTTGCCGTCGATCTCCGAGGCCGTGATGACGACGGTCGAGTCGACCCCGATGACGTTCCACGCGACCTGGAGGTTCCACGTCCCGTTCCCCGGGGACCAGGTCCACCAGCCCCGCCACACGGCGGTGACGTTCCCGCCGATGGCCGCGAGGCCCGCTCCCTGGTCGGAGGACTGCGAACTGCCGGTGATCACCGGTGTCGCGGAAGCGGACGCTTCGGCTGTGCTCATGGCGGCTCTCTTCAAGCCGGGAGAGCCCCCCAAGAGCCCTCCGGATACTCCGTCGATTTTGGGCCGTAATGGGGCAGGGGTCTGACTGTGAGTGGGGTCATGTGCCGCGGGTGACTCGCCTGCGCCGCGCTCGCCCCGGGCATAACGCCGAGTTATGGAGAAGTGCTAGTACCCCCGTCACGGTTCCTCGTCGAAGCTAGATCATGTCCATGCCGTAAATGCCGTCCTGTCCGGGGCGGCGTTCTCCCGTTCTCCATGGACACGGCCCGCGCGGCCGTCCACCCCACACCAGCGCGCGTCTTCCGGCGTGCCCTCCGGATCGAGGAACCTTGCGTATATCAAGGCTTGCGCCCGCTCTCGCCGCAGCCGCGGTCTCCGTCCTCGCGATCTTCGCCCCCACCGCCTCCGCGACGCCGGCGGCGTCCCCCGTCACCGCCAAGGGTGCCCAGCCCATCATCGGCGGCGGATACGCCGGCAGCGGCCCCTGGGCGGCCCGGCTGTACTCGAACGGTCAGGAGACCTGTACCGCGACGATCATCGCCCCGACCTGGGTGCTCACCGCGAAGCACTGCGTGGCCGGCGGCTCGCTGTCCTTCCGTATCGGCAGTCTGGACCAGTACAGCGGCGGGACGGTCGCCAACGGCGTCCAGACCTACACCCACAGCGCGGACCTGGCGCTCGTCCGTCTCGACCGCTCCGTCCCGACGACCTACGCCACTCTGGGCCAGCCCGGTACGGTGCGGGTCGGCCAGAGCGTGCAGGTGTACGGCTGGGGCGCCACCTCCCAGTGCGGCTCGGAGATCAACTGCCAGTCCCGCTACCTGAAGGTCGCCAACGTCACCGTGTCCAGCGGCTGCACCGACGCCTACGGCGGCTCCGCGATCTGTGCCTACCGGGGCAACGGGATCACCGCCGGCGGCGACTCCGGCGGTCCGATGATGGCGAACGGCGTCCAGGTCGGTGTCGCGTCGACCAGCGACCGTCAGACGAACACGGCGTACACCAACGTGACGGCGTACCGCTCCTGGATCCAGTCGGTCGCGGGCGTCTGAACCGCCCCGCCGGGGGCCGGGCACCCCGGCAGCGCGACACCGCCGCCTGTCCCGCCTGTCCGGCCTGTCCCGCCTGCCCCGTCCGCCGCGGACGGGGCAGGCCGTGGTGTGGTGACGAGGGCCGCGACATCACCACGGAGGCGTACCGGACGAAGATCAGGTCTTTCCGTGCGGCGGAGATCCCGAGCGTCTAGGTTGGGGGTGACGCCAGACCAACTCCGGGGAACATCCATGCCACTTGAACGTCCGCTCATCAACAGCAGCGTGCCGCACTCCGCCCGTATCTGGAACCACTGGCTGGGCGGCAAGGACTGCTACGAGATCGACCGACAGGTCGGTGACGAGATCGCCGCGGCCAACCCGGCCATCCTCGACATCGCCCGAGCACAACGGGCGTTCCTCGCCCGCGCGGTCGAGTACCTCGTCGGTGAGGCGGGCATCCGGCAGTTCCTCGACGTCGGCACCGGTCTGCCGACCGCCGACAACACCCACGAGGTCGCCCAGCGCCTCGCCCCCGAGGCCCGCATCGTGTACGTCGACCACGACCCCATCGTGCTGGCACACGCCGAGGCCCTGCTGACCAGCACACCCGAAGGCGCCACGGACTACATCGACGCCGATCTGCGCGACCCCGGCTCGATCCTGGAACAGGCCGCCAGGACACTGGACTTCGCCCGGCCGATCGCGCTGATCCTCCTCGGGATCACCGCCCACGTCACCGACGACACCGTGTACGAGATGGTCGGCCGCCTGACGGATGCCCTGCCCTCCGGCAGCTACCTCGTCCTGTGCGACGACACCGAGGTGTTCAACCCCCAGCAGATGCGCGAAATGATCGAGCAGTGGAACGAGGCGGGCGACAACCCCCGCGTCAACCGCAGCCCGGAGCAGCTCGCCCGGTTCTTCGACGGTCTGGAACTGCTGGAGCCCGGCCTCGTCTCGGTCTCCCGCTGGCGCCCCGCGGAGACCGGTGCGGAGGTACCGGCCGAGGTCGACGACTTCGGAGGTGTGGCGCTGAAGCCGTAGCAGCCGCCCCTTCGGGTCACGGGCCGGTCGCCGGGAGGGGCGGCGGGTCACGGTGAGGTCCGGCGCCGGTGCCGGGCGGCGACGGCGCCCAGGGCCACGCCGACCGCGATGACGATCAGCCCGCGCGTCCAGACCCCGGCGTCGACCTGCGTGGCGAGTGCCACGCAGGAGACGGCCCCCAGGACGGGGATCGCGGTGTACGCCCGGAAGTGGGGGTGGGCCGGGCGGTCGCGCCGCTGGACGAGGACGGCGGTGTTGACGATGAAGAACACCACGAGGAGCAGCAGGACGAGGGTGGAGGCGAGGGTCGCCACGTCTCCGGTGAGGGCCAGCAGGAAGGACAGGGCGCTCGTGGCCGCGATCGAGGCCCACGGCGTGCGGCGCCGGGGAAGCACAGGGGTCAGGAAGCGGGGGAGGAGACCGTCGCGTGCCATCCCGTAGGCCAGACGGGAACTCATGATGCCGGTGAGCAGCGCGCCGTTGGCGACGGCGACGAGCGCGATGGCGCTGAACAGCTTCGGCGGTACCCCGCCCGCCTCCCTGACCACTTCGAGCAGCGGACCGCTGGAGCGGGCCAGTGTCGCGGTGGGGACGGCGATCGAGGCGACGATTCCGACGAGGACGTAGACGGCCCCCGCCGTCACCAGGGCGCCGAAGAGGGCGCGAGGGTAGGAGCGGCGGGGGTCGCGGGTCTCCTCGGCGACGTTGACGGACGTCTCGAAGCCGACGAAGGAGTAGTACGAGAGCACCGTGCCGCCCAGGACACCGGCGGCGGCCCCCTTGTCGGCGGTGCCGAGGCGGACGAGCCTGCCGGGGTCGCCGTCGCCGCGCAGGACCAGCCAGACCCCGAGGCCGACGATGATGAGCAGGCCGCTCACCTCGATGACCGTCGCGGCCACGTTCGCGCGGGTGGACTCGCTGATGCCACGGGCGTTCAGCAGGGCCAGGGCGCACAGGAAGAGGGCTGCCACCAGGACGACGGGCAGGCTGACGAAGGCGGTCAGGTAGTCGCCGGCGAATCCCCGGGCCAGCGCGGCGACGGACACGATGCCCGCGGCGAGCATGCAGAACCCGGCGAGGAAACCGGTGAACGGCCCGTAGGCGAGGGTCGCGTAATGGGAGGCGCCGCCCGCCCTCGGGTACTTGGTGGCGAGTTCGGCGTACGAGGCGGCGGTCAGGAGCGACAGCAGCAGGGCGAGGAGCAGGGGCAGCCACACGGCGCCGCCCGATTCCGCGGCGATCTGGCCGACGAGGACGTAGACGCCGGCACCCAGTACGTCACCCAGGATGAAGAAGTACAGCAGGGGGGTGGTCAGCGCCTTCTTGAGCGTGGGGGTGCCGTCCTGAGGCGCGTCGTCGGTCGTCTGTGCGGGGGGAGTAGTCACCCCTGCCGCCTACCCCCTGTGGCGAGAGTGATGGACGGAGCGGATGTGACGTGCGCTGGATGGCCCATCGCCGCTGCCGCCTGCGCAGGTACCCAAATGGCCTTAATATGCGTTTTGCTCCTATCTGTCCTGATGCGGTGGCACCCTTCGGCGATGACGCGCCGGCGAGGAGAGCGGGATGACCGAGTCACGCATGGCGGCGCCAGTCACGGAGGTCGCGCTGCCGTGGGCAGCCGATGGCCTGTCCGGCACACCGGAGGAGGAACTCCGGGCCGGACTCACCGCCCCCGGGCCGGCCCGCCCCCGCAGGATCCCGTCACTCTTCGGCTACGACGAGGCCGGTTCGCATCTCTTCGAGGAGATCACCCGGCTGCCCGACTACTACCCTCCCCGGGCCGAGCGGCGGCTGCTGACCGAGCACGGCGACCACCTGGTCGGCCTGATGAGACCGGTGGAACTGGTGGACCTCGGCGCGGGCAGTGCGCGCAAGACCGAGATCCTGCTCGCGGCCATGGACCGGCACGGCCTGCTGCGGGCGTACACGGGCGTCGACGTCAGCCCCGAGCCGATGCGGGAGGCAGCCGGCCGCATCCGGCGGCGCTGGCCGCGCGCCCGGGTCACCGCCGTGCGCGGCGACTTCCTGGCGGCCCTGGCCTGGCTGCGCCGGGCCGAGCGGATCGCGGACACCATCCCGGCCACAGCGGACAGCGCCCCGGCCGCAGCGGACGGCGCCCCGGCCGCAGCGGAGGGGAACGGCTCGGGCGGCCGCCTCCTGGCATTGCTCGGCAACACCCTCGGCAACCTGTCCGAACCCGAGCAGACGCGCTTCCTGCGCGCCGTGCGCGCCGGCTGCGCCCCGAACGACCACCTGCTGGTCTGTGTGGACCTGAGCGAACCCGTGGACGTGGTGCGGCGCGCCTACGAGGCCGGATACGCCGGGCCGCGTCCCGTCCGCCGGATGTTCGCGCTGAACACCCTCCGCCACCTCAACCGCCGCTACGGCGCCGACTTCGACGTCGACGCGTTCGAGCCGGAACTCACCTACGACGTCGCACGGCGCGAGGTGCGCGGCGCGATCCGCAGCGTGCGGCGGCAGCGGGTGACGCTGCCCCGGCTGGGGCTGGCCGTGGACTTCGGCGCCGGTGAGCTGCTGCTCCACGACGTCGTGCGCAAGTTCACGGTGGACGGCCTCGTGCGCGCGGTCGGCGCACACGGGATGCGCTGCCGACGGCACTGGGTCGACGAGGAGTTCGGATACGGCGCCTTCCTCTTCGCCCCGGCCGGCTGACGACCGGGTGACCGTGCGCTCTCGGACAATGGGCCGGCTCACCAGGGGTGTTCTGGCGATCGTGGCGGCGAAGGTGCCCACGGCCGCCACGGTCCAGCCCGTACAGGCCTCGCAGGTGCCGGACGGGCGTCTCAACCAGGAGCGCCTCCCGGCGGACAACTCCTACCGCGCCCGGCACGGCGCCCCGCCACTTGCCCTGGACGACGGGCTCGCCGCACACGCCGCGCGCCGTACCCTCGGCCGCCGGCCCCGGTCACCCGCCACCGCGCCCCGGAGCGCGCCGGACCCCACGCCCGGCCGTCCGCCCCGCACTCCGGGCGCTGACCGCGCTGGACGCCCGCGTGTGTGCCCTGCTCCGGCTGTTCGCACCCCCGCCCGCCGGCGGGGGTGTCGCGCAGGCCGAGGCGCAGGTGTTCCACGTGGTAGAGGGCCTGCTCCAGGAGTTCGGCCACATGGTTGTCGTAGAGCGCGTAGATGACCGAGCGGCCCCGGCGCTCCCCGTCGACCAGGCCGAGGTTGCGCAGCAGGCGCAGTTGGTGGGAGCAGGCGGACTGTTCCATGCCGACGGCGTCGGCCAGCTCGGTCGCCGCGCACGGGCCTTCCTGGAGGCGGGCCAGGATCCGCAGCCGGGAGGGCGTCGCCAGGGCCTGGAGGGTGGCGGCCACGTCGGCGGCACCGACGGTCTCCAGGCGCTGGCGCGCGGTGGCGGTGGTCTTGGCGTCAGCACTGTCCCGCCGGGCCCGCACCCTGGTCGTCCAGAACCTCGTCGTCGCCGGCGTGTTCATCGCCGGGCTGGTGGCCTGGGACCTGGCCGGCCACCTGCCGCTGCCGCTCGGGGTCGCGGGCCACGAGGGATCCACCGTCCTCGTCGGCCTCAACGGACTGCGGCTGCTGCGCGAGGCCGCCTGGCGGCGCGCCCGCACGGACGCGCCGCGGTGACGGTCACCGGTCGCCGAAGTCCGCCGCGTCCGGGTACTTCACCCGGGTGCAGCCCCTGCGCTCGGTGAAGTCGTCGACGTACGCCCGGAACAGGGCCGACACCGTCCGGCCACCGAGCGCGTCGTCATAGGCGTAGCTGGTGCTGAGCGTGTGCACGGCGGGCTCGCCCCCGCAGACGGACGAGGCCCACCAGGCGTCGTGCGTGTGCCCGGCCGTCCCCGGCTCGATGACGACGTCCTCGCCGTCGAGGGGGTCGAACCCCACGGCGTGGGCCTCGGCGCCGGTGTAGGTGGCCATGCGCAGCCACCAGGGTGAGTGGGTGACCGCGCCGTCGGCGAGTTCGCGCTTGTCCTCGGGCAGGCCGCCGGCGGTGTGGCGCACCTGGCCGGGGCTGACCGCCAGCAGGCAGCTCTCCAGCGGCGTCGTGTCCCGCACCGGTACCGCGAGGGCCCGGTCGGGCAACGGCCCGTGTCCCGGGCGCCGCAGGTACCCGGCGAACCACGCGCAGGAACCGCCGGCCGAGCGCGCGGAACGCAGGACGGTCGGCACCGGCGCCGGCTGCCCGCCGGGCAGGGCGGGCAGCCGGGTGCGGCAGCCGATCCGGTGGGTGAGGTTCTCGGCGGCCGAGCGGGCGATACGGGCCAGCCGCGCCCGGTCCGCCCCGGAGACGTCGTCGTAGTCGGCGCCGGCGGTGATGTGCAGCAGCGGGGGAGCGGCCGCGCTGCTGCCGGGCCCGCACTCGGCCCGGACGGTGGCGTACCGGTTGCCGTACCAGCCCAGGGTGCCGTCGCCCAGCGGCCGGGGTTCGGTACGCAGGTCGGCGACGGCGGTGAGATCGGTCTTCGCGGTGCGTTCGGCGGCGTCGCGGAGGGCGAACGGCTCGGTGTCGTCGCCGATCCAGTTCAGCGGCTCGGTCTTGTCGCTGCCGCGCACCGCCAGGGTGAACAGTCCGGTGGTCCCGCCCGACGCGGACGCCTGGTAGACGGTGCAGGAACTCCGCGGCTCGCGCACGTCGATCCGGTCGTACTCGCTCGGCCTGGCCCGGACGGTGCCGCCGTGCAGGTCCATCACCGCGGCCCCGGACACCAGCCGGTCGCAGGCCTGTGCGATGGCGCGTTCGCCAGCGGCGCGGTCCCGTACGTCGCCGACCGTCAGCCAGCCCGCGTACAGGCTCAGCCCGATCCCGCCCCATGCCAGGCACTGCCACAGCCTGATCCACCCCGTGCGCACCGCACACCCTCCGCTCGAACCCGTCCGGCGTGACCGCCGGCTCGCCGGACACCGAGCGTAGATGTCCGGTCCCGGTCAACTCGACGCGGGCCCGGGTTCGCCGGCCGCGGGCGTGCTCCTCAGCCGGCGCAGCAGTCCTGCCGGGGTGCGGGGCGTGCGGCGGTCTCCCGCCGGCAGTAGCAGGACGCCTCGACCGGTACGTCCGCCAGCGCGGTGGCGACCTTCAGCCGCCGGGCCACCAGCCGGGCCTCACCCTCCTTGCCGAGCCGTACGAGGCACTCGTGCAGCCCGTGCAGCGCCCAGACGTTGTCCGGGTGCTGGAGCGGGCGCGGCAGCGTGTCGTCGAGCCCGAGGTCGGCGCGGTAGACGGCCTCGGCCTGCGCGACGCGGCCCTGTTCGAGGAGCAGCGCGCCGTACGCGTGCCGGGGCGGCTGCATCCACCCCCACGGCTCGTCGTACGCCAGGCCGTCGCTCAGCTCGACCGACCGGCGCAGCGCCGCGAACGCCGTGCCGTACCGGCCCTCGCGGTACTCCAGTTCCCCGTCGAGCATGTGCGCGGCGACGGCGAGGATGTCCGTGCAGGTGTTGTTGAACAGCGTCCGGGTCTCCGGGACCCGGGCGGCCGCCTCGCGGAACAGCTCGCGTTCCGTGCCGGCCTCGCCGGTGCGGCCCAGGGCGGAGAGCGCGACCCCGCGCGCGTACCGGAGCATGGCCGTGGTCACGCAGTACAGCCGCGCGTCGGCGGGCATCGGCAGGCGCAGGATGTCGTCCCAGCGGCCGAAGCGGACCAGCACGTGCACCCGCATCGCGAGGAACCCCTCCAGCCAGTCCGCCATCGGCGGGCTGTCCACCCGCAGCAGTTCCTCCGGCACCGCCGCCTCCAGCCGGTCCGCCGTCTCCAGGGCGTCCTGGAAGCGGCCGAGGAACATCGCGCCGTAGATCTTGAAGTGGAGGTTGTGGCAGCGGTACAGGGTGTAGAAGTTCATGGCCCCGGCCCGGGCGAGGAACTTCTCGTCGGCCGCGATCGCCGCGGTGTTGTCGGAGAGGACCCGGCGGTAGTCGCCGCAGAGCACCTCCAGGTGGGACGGCATGTGCTGGAGATGGCCCGCGTCCGGCACCAGCCCGCGCAGCCGGTCGCCCGCGGGCAGCGCGGCCTCGGGGGTGGGGGACATCTCCATCAGGTGGATGTACAGGTGCAGCAGACCCGGGTGCCGGGTGCCCGCCTCGGTGGCGAGCGCCCCCTCCAGCACCGCCCTGGCCTCGGCGGTGCGCGCGCCCGGAGCGGGCCTGCCCGTGCGGATGTCCCACAGCTGCCAGGGCGTCAGGTTCATCAGGGCGTCGGCGTACAGGGCGGCCACGTCGCCGTCGTCGGGCGCCAGCCGGTGCACGTCCCGCATGCGGTCCGCGTAGGCGGCGTTCCACACCCCTGCCTCCTCGGCGTCCGGGGCGCCGGCCCGCGGGTAACGGGCCCGCAGGGCGTCGATGAGGGCGCGCTCGACCGGTGTGGCGCCGGCCGCCTTCGCGTGCGCGCGCAGCACGGCGGCGTGCGCGCGCTCCACCGTCCGGCGCCCGTCCTGCTCGTCGAAGGCGTCCCAGGGCTTGTTGTAGTGGGGGCCGAGCGCGTAGGCCAGGCCCCAGTCGGCCATGGCGCAGCCGGGGTCCGCCGCGCCGGCGGCCTCGAAGCAGCGGACGGCCTCCTCGTGGTTGAAGGCGTACGTCCAGTTCAGCCCGCGGTCGAACCAGATCTGCGCCTCGGCGGACGCCGTCGTCACGGGCCGGCCGTGACTGCCGAGGTCGTAGTACTGCATACGGGCCCCCTCAGGGCTGGCGGTCGGCTGCTCCGGACACTGCCCCGTCCGCACGCGGGAAAACAGGTCTCACCTGCACGGCGGCCCGGTTGACGGCCCGTCAGCCTACCGCCGGCCTCCCGGCAGGCCCCGGCCGGGCGCACGTCAGCACGGCCTCGCGCAGCCAGCGGTGCGCCGGATCGTCCGTCCGCCGGGCGTGCCACGCCTGCTGGTAGGCGAACCGGGGGAGGTCCAGCGGCGGGGTGAACCTGCGCAGCGTGCGGTGCCGGCGCAGCGGGCCGACGGCCCGGCCCGCCACGGTCAGGACGAGATCGGTGCCCGCGAGCAGGTCCACGGCCGCGCTCCAGTGGGGCAGGGTGACCGCGAGGCGCCGGCGCAGCCCGCGCGCCGCGAGCGCCGTCTCGATCTCGTCGTGCGCGTCCGGCCGCACGGCCACCATGATGTGCGGCCGCTCCAGCCACTCGGCCAGCGAAAGGCCCCCCTTCTCCGGCAGCCCGGCCTTGTCCGCCAGGCTGACGAACTCCTCCTGGAACAGGTCCTCGACCTGGATGCCCTCGGGCGGGTGCGGGAAGACGCCGAGCGCCAGGTCCAGTTCGCCGTCCGTGAGCTGCGCCGGCATCGCCTCCCGGCTCGCCTGGCTGATCGCGAGGTCCAGGCCCGGAGCCCGGTCGCGCAGGTGCCGTACCAGCGGGGGCAGCACGATGCGTGAGGCGTAGTCCGACAGGCAGAGCCGGAACCGGCCGCGGGTGCGCGACGGGTCGAAGTCCGGTGCGCTCAGCAGCCCGTTCAGGGTGGTCAGCGCCTCCTCCAGGGGGCGTACCAGCGCCTGGGCGCGGGCCGTCAGGACCATCCGGCCGCCGTGCCGCACCAGCAGGGGGTCATCGAACCGCGTGCGCAGCCGGGCCAGGACGTGACTGACGGCCGGCTGGCTCCTGTTCAGCCGCAGGGCGGCCCGCGTGACGTGCTTCTCGACCAGCAGGGCGTGCAGCGTGAGCAGCTGGTTGAGGTCGATGCGGCGCAGCTCATCCATGGGGCGAATACTAGGGATGCGCGGAAAGCATTTCCATCGGCGAGGTTGATGGCGCAGGGTCGAAGCGTCGTCCGGCGGCCCCCGCACGGGCGACGGCCCACCGCACCCTCATCCTCCGGGAGAGCCATGTCCGCCTCGCCCGGGGCGGCCGTCACGCGCGCCGCCTCCGCCGTGCGTCCGTCCCGTCAGGTCCCCGTCCTCTGGCTGGCGTTGCTCGCCGCCCCGGTGGCCACCGCCGGCAACGCCGCCGTGCTGATCCTCGGCGATCTCGGCCGCTCCCTCGGCACCACCACGGCCACCGCGTCCTGGCTGGTCACCGTGTTCGCGCTGGCCCTGGCGATCGCGACGCCGCCGTTCGCGGCGCTGCTGCGCCGGCGCGGCACCCGCGCCGCGCTGTGGCTCGCCGCCACCTGCGTCGCCGCGGGCACCGCGCTGGTGGCCGTGTCCCCGTGGCTGCCGCTCCTCCTCGTCGGACGCGCCGGGCAGGCGGCGGGCGGGGCGGGCCTGATGGCCGTCGCCGTGAACCTGGCCGGCACCACCCGCCGGATGGGCGTGATCAGCGCCGGGACGGGGATCCTCGGCGCGGTGGGACCGCTGCTCGGCGAGCGCCTCACCGACGCGGTCTCCTGGCGGGCGGCGCTGTCCGTCCTGGCCGTCACGCTCCTGGCCGTCCCCGCGGTCGGCCGCCACACCGCACCGGCGCCGCATCCCGCCGGGGACCGCTTCGACGCCCGGGGCGCGCTGCTGCTGGCCGCCCTGTCCGGCGGGCTGGTCCTGCTGCCGTCCCACCCGCTGCCCGCCCTGGCCGTGGCCGCCGTCGCCGCCGCCCTGCTGGCCGCGCACGTCCGGCGCCGCCCGGACGGCGATGTCCCCGCCGCCGCGTTGCGCTCCCGTCCCTTCCGCGGCTCGGTCCTGACCGCCCTCGCCCTGTCCGGGTCGTACTTCACGCTGCTGTTCGCGGTACCCCGGCTGATCGCCGACCGGACCGGTCGGCCGATGGCCTCGGTGGCCGTGGGCCAGTCGGCCGCCCTGATCGCCGGATCCCTGCTCACCCTCGGCTTTGCGGCCGTCGCGGCGCGGCTCGGCCGGCGCACGGTACGGGGGGTCCTGCTCGCGGCCGGGACGCTCGCCGCCGTCACGACCGTCCTCGCCCACGACGCGATCGTGCTGCTCGCGGCGCTCGGCCCGGCCGTCTTCGCCGCCACCGCCGCCAACGCCACCCAGTCCGTGGTCGCCGCCTCGGCCGTTTCCGACCGCCGACGCCCCGCCGCCATCGGCCTGTTCCAGCTCGGCTACCTCATGGGCGGTGCCCTGGGCCCGGCCCTCGCCACCGTGCTGGTGCTCCGCTGACGCCCCGATCCGCCCCCGGGCGCGGCGCCGGGCTGACCCGGCGGGGTTGTTGACGAGGGGTACGGCTGAAACTACTTTTCACCGCATGAATGCGTTTGCGAAGGAAACTTTCCTTCCGTGAGTGTGCGTCAGCTCGACCTCATGGTGGTCGTCGTCTACCTCGTGGCGATCGCCGTGATCGGACTGCGCCTGGCCGGACGGCAGAAGACGGCGAAGGACTACTTCGTCGGTGAGGGCCACATGCCCTGGTGGACCGTCTCCTTCTCCGTGGTGGCCACCGAGACCAGCGTGCTCACCGTCATCAGCCTGCCGGGCGGCGCCTACAGCGGACAGGGCTTCGGCAACGTCGAACTCGCCCTCGGCTACGTCATCGGACGCGTCGTCGTCGCGACCGTCCTCATCCCGCTGTACAAGCGCGGCGGCTTCGTCAGCGCCTACCAGTACCTGGGCAGCCGGTTCGGACCGCGGCTGCAGGGACTCGCCTCGGTGACCTTCGTGTTCACCCGGCTGCTCGCCGAGGGCGTCCGGCTGTTCGCCTCCGCCATCCCGATCAAACTGCTGCTCGACGAGTTCGGCGTGCACGCGGGCTACCGCCTCATCATCGTCGTGCTCACCGTGATCACCGTCGTCTACACCTACCTCGGCGGCATCCGGGCCGTCATCTGGACGGACGCCATCCAGATGGGCCTGTACCTGGGCGGCGCCCTCCTCGCCATCGGCGTGCTCGCCGCCCACGTCGGCGGCGACGGCGTCCGGAGCGCCCTGCACGCGGGCCGGTTCCGGCTCCTCGACACCGACTTCGGCCTGGCCCACGTCCTCACCAGTCCGTTCGCCCTGCCCACCGCGATCATCGGCGGCGCCATCTTCGCGATGGCCAGCCATGGCTCGGACCAGCTGATCGTCCAGCGGGTCCTGGCCACCCGCTCACTGCGCGACGGCCAGAAGGCCATGATCGCCTCCGGCATCTTCGTCACCGTCCAGTTCGCCGCGTTCTCCCTCGTCGGCGCGCTGCTGTGGTCCCACAACCAGGGCCGGACCTTCCAGGAACTGGGTCTGACCAGCTCCGACAACCTCTATCCGGACTTCATCCTGCACGGACTGCCGGTGGTGGTCTCCGGTCTGCTCGTGGCCGGCATCCTCGGCGCGGCGATGGGCTCGCTGTCCTCCGCGCTGAACTCCATGTCGAACTCGACGGTCGCCGACATCGTCCACAGCTTCTTCCGGACCGCGCCCACCGAGGAGTTCCTGCTCCGGCTCGCCCGGCTGACGACCCTGGTGTGGGCGGTGCTGATGGCCCTGTTTGCCTGCGCCTTCAGCACCAGCACCGGCAATGTCTACCTCACCGGCCTGACCATCGCCGGATACACCTACGGCGCCCTCCTCGGCGCGTTCCTCCTCGGCCGGCTCGTCCGGCGGGCGCGCGAGACCGACGCCGTCATCGCGTTCCTCGTGACGGTCGGCGTGATGACGTATCTCGTCCGCGGCGTCAGGATCGACGTCAGCGCGGGCGGCACCACCGTACCCACCGCGGTCGCCGCGCAGTGGCTCGTCCCCCTCGGCGTGGCCGTCACCCTGGCCGTCGGCGGGCTCACCAGCCTGTTCCACCGGGCCCCCCGAAGCGTCCCGGCCCCGCTGGACGACGACGGCAGCGAGCGTACGGCGGCCACCGTCGCCCCGGAGTGACCGGGCGGGCGGCCGGCCCGGCGACCGGTCACCGCGACAGCCCCCGGAGGAAACCATGCACCAGCCGCAGCCGCAGCCGCAGCCGCAGCCCCAGCCGCAGCCGGCCCCGCCCGCCCGGCGGGACCCCGGCCGGAAGGAGACACCGTGCGCGTGATCGGCCTGATGTCGGGCACGTCGTACGACGCCGTCGAGGCCGCCGCCGCCGACCTCGGCCTGGACGGTGACACCCTGCTGCTCCGGCCCCTCGGACACCTCGGTGTTCCCTACCCGGACGCGCTGCGGGAGCTCATCGCCGCCGCCCTGCCCCCGGCCCGCACCACCACGGGGGCGGTCTGCGCCCTCGACACCGGCATCGGCCAGGCCTTCGCCGACGCCGCCGGGCGCGCCCTGCGCGACCTGTGCGCCGGCACGGCCGACCTCGTGGTCTCGCACGGCCAGACCCTGCACCACTGGGTGGAGGACGGCACGGTCCGCGGCACCCTCCAACTCGGCCAGCCCGCCTGGATCGCCGAGGCGACCGGACTCCCCGTCGTCTCCGACCTGCGCAGCCGGGACGTCGCCGCCGGCGGCCAGGGCGCTCCCCTGGTCGCCCTGACCGACGCCCTGCTGCTGTCCGGCCTGCCCGGCACCCCCGCCGCGCTCAACCTCGGCGGCATCGCCAACGTGACGGTCATCGCGCCCGGCACCGAGCCGCTCGCCTTCGACACCGGACCCGCCAACGCCCTGCTGGACGCCGCCGTCCACCACTTCACCGACGGAGCCGCCCGCTACGACGAGGACGGCCGCCGGGCCGGTGCCGGCCGGATCAGCCCCGAGCTGCTGCGCGTCCTGCTGGACGACCCCTACTACCGCAGACCCGCCCCGAAA
This sequence comes from Streptomyces sp. NPDC038707, assembly GCF_040636485.1. NCBI lineage: Bacteria > Bacillati > Actinomycetota > Actinomycetes > Kitasatosporales > Streptomycetaceae > Streptomyces > Streptomyces sp. NPDC038707. Next base: position 54,685 of record NZ_JBEZUP010000022.1, on the reverse strand, counting down.
AGCACCGGCAAGGAACACTTCCACCTCCCCTACCTGCGGCGCGCCCTGGACACGGTGCCCGTGCCGGCCGCCGCCGACGTCCTGGCCACCCTGACCCGGCTGACCGCCGTCACCGTGGCGGACGCCTGCCGCGCCCACGGCGTCACCCGGCTCGTCGTCTCCGGCGGCGGCACCCGCAATCCGGTGCTGATGCGCATGCTCGCCGAGGAACTGCCGGGCGTGCCCCTGCACCCCAGCGACGACCTGGGCCTGCCGTCGGCCGCCAAGGAGGCCCTGGCCTTCGCCGTCCTGGGCTTCCTCACCGCGCACGGCTTGCCCGGCGCCCTGCCCTCGGGCACCGGCGCCCGCCGCGCCACGGTGCTCGGCAGCATCACCCCCGGCCGGGCACCGCTGCGCCTGCCCGAACCCGCCGCCCGGCCACCGCGCCGGCTGCGGATCATCCGCTGACCCGGCCGGGCCCCGCGGATGGGAGCCCCGCCCACCCGGGGTCGGCGCCACCCGGGCGGGCGGGGAAGGGGTGACCGCTCCGGTGCCGTGCCGGGCGGAACTGTCCTTCGGGTACGACGGCGGGCACCACGCGCCGGCCGGTGCTCAGGTGCCGGCGCAGTGCGGGGACGGTGTGCCCGCGGTGCCGTTCGCGGTGAGACCGAACGTGGTCCTGGCGCCGGGGAGTGCGGCGTCCTGGTAGGGGAGGCCGGCGGCCGGTGCGGCGGCGGCCCGGTCCGGAACGGCCGCGGCGGGCCCGGAGAGGACCAGGCCCGCCGCGCACAGGGCCACGGCCGCCGTCACCCGGCGGCGGGCGGACGGACGGCGCCGGACGGCTCCGTGGTGCGGTGACAGTCGCATGCGGGTCCTCTCCGGGGAGGCGGGAGGTGCGGCGGAGGCCCTGGAATGGGAGCGCTCCCATCCATGGTCTGGTGGGGACTGTAGAGACAGGTGCGTGTCCCTGACAAGGTGATCCGCCGAAGAACTTGCGAAGCCCCGCCGGGAGTTCAGCCGCCGTCGCGCACGGCGGCCAGGCCGTTGAAGACGCCGATGTGGGCGGTGCCGTCCGGACCCAGGGTGATCGGCGCCCAGTTGTTGTCGTACCCGGCGCCGGTGCCGACGAGCTGCTTCCAACGGGTCCGCCCGGTACGGAAGTCGACGGCGGTCAGGTACCAGGCGTCGATGCCGAGGGGGTCGGGGTCCTTGGTGCACAGGTGGATCAGCCCGTTGCCGGTGGACAGTTTCGGCACGACGGACGGCGACCGCTCCTCGCTCTCCCACACGGTCTCGCAACCGCTGCGGTCCGGGCGGACGTCGATCCGGGTGACCCCGCCGACGACGCTCCGCCCGAAGGTGAGGGAAGTGACGTTCCCGTAGCCGTAGTTGTTCTCGACCACCAGGCTGTCGCTCCAGCTGATCAGGGAGTTGTAGGTCGTGGAGGCCGGAGGCGAAGACGGGGACCTCGCACACCAGTCGCCGGCCGGCCGGAACGTCCGCGTCGCGCCGGTAGACCAGGACGTGCATGCGGTCGTCGGCGTTGTCGGTGATCGCCACGTACCGGCCGCCGTCACCGAAGATGTCCGGCGTCGTGCCCGAACCCTGGTTCACCGAGCCGGGCTTGGCGCCGGAGCCCCGGTCGTACGTCTCCCGCCACACCACGGCGGGGGTGCCGTCCGCCGACGCCGTGAACTCGTACAGCGCGTGGTCGGAGACGATGGACACGCCGTCGGCGGCGACGGAGAAGGAGTTCTGGATCTCCTCACCGGCCAGCCGCACGGAGCGGACGGTGCCGGTGGCGGGATCGACGGTGCCGATCCGGCCCTGCCGGGTGACCCACCAGATCCGGCCCTGCCGGTCCGGCATCACGGAGGTGACCGGGTCACAGCCGCCGCTGGGGTACGGATCGGCCCGGGTCGCGCAGTCGTGGGGCACCCGCTCGCCCAGGTCCCAGTCGTCACTGACCGTGAACTCCCAGGTGCCGTCCGGCCGTTGCCGGTGGGCGAGGCGGACGATGTGCTGCCGGGAGTCCGCGAGCACCAGCCGGTCCTCGTCGTCCAGGTAGGAGTACGCCCCGCCGGAGGTGTCCTTGAAGATCCGGGAGAAGTCGAGCCGGGTGATCGCCTCCACCGTGGACGGGCGTTGAGGCAGCTTGTACTCGGCCAGCGTGGCGAGGGTGCCCGGATCGAGCAGCTTGACCAGGAACCTGGTCAACGTCCCGCACACGGTGACGATCCGCCCCGCCCGGTCGAAGGTGACGGTGGCGCACTCCCCGCCCAGCGCCGCCATCTGCTCGCTGTTCACCCGCGGGTGATCGCCGAGCGGTCCGGACCACGGGGAGGTCGCGCTGCCCCAGGCGTCCGCGTGCATCCCGGACCGGCCGTTCGGCGCGAGGCGGGGGTGCCGGGGCGGCGGGGTGCCGGGCAGCGGCTGGGCCGCGGCCGGGGCGTCGGCGTAGGCGTCGACCAGGCGGTAGCCGGGGGCCCTCGGGATCGGGTCGGCCGACGCGGGGGACGGCGCGGTGACGGTGGTGCCTGCGGCAAGGGCCAGGGCGAAGGCCAGGGCCCGGCCGAGCGTCCTGCGGGACATACGGCTCCTCGGATCGGGTGCGTCGGACGGTTGCGCCGCCGCGACCCCAGGAGGGGGCCGTCGAGGGGTCCAAGGGAGGATGAGGATTGTTCATGGCCTCGCAACACGGGTACCGGAAGCGGTGGGCAACCCTCCATCGGACCCATGGGTCTCACTCCGTAACGGCGTGACAGTCGATCAAGGGGGAACATCATGCGACGGACAACGGCGGCCGTGGCGGCGCTCGTTCTGGCGGGAACCGCCCTGGGCGCGGTGACGGCCGCCGCGGGCACCGCGACGGCGGCCACCGCCGGGGCCACGGCCTGTCCGACCGGCTGGGGCAGCGGCGACAAGGGCGGTGCGGCGTCGGGCGCCGTGCCGCTGGAGAACATCAGGACCGGCCGGCACGACTGCTTCGACCGCCTGGTCTTCGACGTGCCCGGCGGCGGCACCCTCGGCTACTCCGTCCGCTACGTCGACCGGCTCGCCCAGGTGGCCACCGGCGACTACATCCCGGTGGGCGGCGGCGCCGTGCTCGACATCCGGGTGGGGGCGCCCGCCTACGACCCGGCGAGCGGCGCACCCGCGTACCCCGGGCGGGCGGGCCGGCCCCTCCCGGACGTGGACATCAGCGGGTACCGCACCTTCCGGGACACCCGGTTCGCCGCGAGCTTCGAGGGCGAGACCCAGATCGGTCTCGGCGTCCGCGCCCGGCTGCCGTTCCGGGTGATCCAGCTGCCCGACCAGCTCGTGGTCGACGTGGCACACTCCTGGGAGGCCGCGGCGACCGGCCCGGTCACGACCTCCTCAGCGCGCTGATCAGTGCCCACGACGAGGAGCGGCGGCCGAGCCGCGACGAACTGACGCCACGACCCTTCTGCTGCTGGTGGCCGGGTACATCACCACGGGCGACCTGATCGGCAGTGGCACCGTGGCGCTGCGCGGGCAGATGTCCCTGCTGCGGGACCGGCCGGAGTCGCTGCCCGACGCCGTCGAGGAGTTCCTCCGCTGCGACGGACCGGTCAACCCGGGGACCGCCCGGTCCGCCGACTCAGGCAGCAGTGGATGCCGTGCCCGAAGGCCGGGTGGCCGCTGTCACCGCGGGTGATGTCCAGCCGTCGGGGATCCGTGCCGCGCCGCCTTCCCGGCCTCGTTCCAGTGGTGCCGCCGGCCGAGCTGACCTGGCGGACCGGCGGCCTGCGCGGACCGGCGCGGCTGCCGGTCACGTTCACCCCCGGTGGCGCGGTGGCCCGGTGGCCCGGCGTCCTGAGCACGGGGGCTGGGGCTCGCCCGGGCGTTCGTGCGCCGTCGTACGCGAGCCCGGTGCGCTGTACGCCCCCTTCCGGCCGCATGGACGGACCTCGCCCTCGCTCGCCCCCGCTCGTCCACGATGACGCGCCTTTCGCAGCGGGTTCCCGCACGAGACCGGTGACATTGCCGGTCCGGTCGTGCCGCGCGACGCCGACAGTGGCACTGCTCACCCCACTGGCGGAGCCCGCCGGCCGGCGCGCTCGTGCGTGCCGAACGGCCGGACGGGCGGCTCGCCACGACAGAGAGGACGACTCGTCGTGCAGCACCCGCGCACCAGCACCACGGCAACGGCCCCCCGGCCGCGCCCCACCCGTCGTGCCGGACGGCTCGCGGCCCTCGCCGCGGCGGTCACCGCAGTCGTCGGCCTGACCACGCTCGGCGGGCCGGCGGCCCACGGGGCGGACAACCCCTACGAGCGCGGCCCGGCGCCCACCGAATCCAGCATCGAGGCGCTTCGCGGCCCGTACTCCGTCGCGGAGACCAGCGTCTCCCGGCTCGCCGTCACCGGCTTCGGCGGGGGCACCATCTACTACCCGACCAGCACCGCCGACGGCACCTTCGGCGCCGTGGCCGTCTCACCCGGCTACACCGGCACCCAGTCCTCCATCGCCTGGCTCGGCCCCCGGCTGGCGTCCCAGGGATTCGTGGTCTTCACCATCGACACGCTGACCACGCTCGACCAGCCCGACTCCCGGGGCAACCAACTGCTCGCCGCCCTCGACTACCTCACCCAGCGCAGTTCCGTCCGGGACCGCATCGACTCCAGCCGCCTCGGCGTCATGGGCCACTCGATGGGCGGCGGCGGCAGCCTGGAGGCGGCCAAGTCCCGCCCCTCGCTCCAGGCGGCGATCCCGCTGACCCCGTGGAACCTCGACAAGACCTGGCCCGAGATCAAGACCCCCACCCTGATCTTCGGCGCCGACGCTGACACGGTCGCCCCCGTCGCCACCCACGCCGAGCCCTTCTACTCCACGCTCCCCAGCTCACTCGACCGGGCGTACCTGGAGCTGAACGCCGCGACCCACTTCACGCCCAACACCTCGAACACGACGATCGCGAAGTACAGCGTCTCGTGGCTGAAGCGGTTCATCGACAACGACACCCGCTACGAGCAGTTCCTCTGCCCGCTGCCCCGGCCGAGCCTGACCATCGACGAGTACCGGGGCAACTGCCCGCACACCTCCTGACCGGCCCTCCGGACCCGGCGGCGACCGCCGGTCGCCGCCGGGTCGTGGCGCACCGCTCCCCGGTTTCCCGAAGCCCGCACCCGGTACCGCCCCGGCCGATCGCGGGGCGCGGACGTACGGCTTCCGCACGTCCTTACGCGTCAGTAAGGTTTCGGGAATGAGCGGACAGACGACTCCGGGATCCGATGCCGCGCGGTACCGGCCGGATCCGGTCGGGGCGCTGGGGGAGCGGCTGCGTGAGGGCGGTGCGTGCGTCCTGACCGGTGAGCCCGGCAGCGGTCGCTCGACCGTCCTCGCCCGCGTCGCCCGCGCGTTCGACGCCGGGCCGGTCGTGGTCGCGCCCGTCCCGTCCGAGCCGTACCGGCAGCCCCTGGCCGCGCTCCGGGCGCTGTGCCGGGCGGCCGGAGCGCCCGCCGCCGACGCCGCCGACCCGGTGCCGGGCCTGATCGGCGCGCTGCGGGCGACCGCGGCGCCCGGGACGGCCCTGGTCTGTGCCGACGACGCCGACCGGTGGGACCCCGCCTCCCGGGCCGCGCTCGGCCGGCTGGCCGCCCGGCTCGCCCCCGGCGGTGGGGTCGCCCTGGCGCTCACCGTGGCCGGACACCGGCCCGTGGACCCGGAGTTCGCCGGCCTGCCGCTGCTCCGCCTCGCCCCGCTGTCCGCGACGGACGCCGCCGCCCTGCTGGACGAGGCCGCGCCGGGCACGCTCGACCCCCGGGTCCGCGAGGAGATCGCGGCCGCCGCCGAAGGCAACCCCGGCCTGCTGCTGGGCGTGGCGCACCGCCTGACGCCGGCCCAGCTCGGCGGCATCGCGCCGCTGCCGTGTCCGCTGGTCGACGCGGAGACCCTGACCGCGCTGGCGGGCCGCCACCTGACCGGACTGCCGCCGGTCCAGCGGGACCTGCTGCTCGTGACCGCCGCGGCCGTCCAGGTCTCGGGGGAGCCGACCGCCGAGGCCGACGTCGTGCGGCACGCGGCGGCCCGGCTCACCGGCACCGGACCGCACCCCGCCGCCTCCGCGGAGCCCGGCACCGAGGACCGTCCCGCGCCGGGCCACGGCCCCCGTGCCGTGCCCGAGTCACCCGCTGACGCGGGCCGTGTTCCCGGCTCCCCGCCGGAGCCGCGCGCCGGTGCCGGGCCGGTGCCGAGCCGTGGTCCCGGTCCGCGGGATGCCGATCCGCACCGTCTCGATCCCGTGCGGAAGCCACAGACCGACGGCGATCACCACGCCCCCCGTCCGCAGCGCGCCGAGCCCCGCGGCTCCGCTCCTCACGCCCCCGGCCTCCATGGCACCGGTGGCGACCGGCTCCCCCCGGGCGGTGTCGCGCTGCCGGAGGCGCTGTTCGCCGCCGAGGGGCGGTTCGGTTTCCGCAGTACGGTGCTGTGCCGGGCCGTGTACGCCGGAGCGCCGGCCGAACGGCGCCGCGCGGCCCACGACGCGCTGGCCCGCGCGCTGCCCGACGCGCGCGGCCTTCCGGCGCTGCTGCACCGCTCATGGGCCGTCACGGCCCCGGATCCGGCGCTCGCCGCCGCCCTCGCGTCCGCCGCCGCGGACCCGGCGTCCACGGCCCCGCCCGCGTTGCGCTGCACGGCCCACACCCGCGCCGCCGAACTCGCGCCGGACGGCGTCGAACGCGTCCGGTGCTGCACGGCCGCCGCCGAACAGGCCCTGCTGGCCGGTCAGTCGGCGCGGGCGCTACGACTGCTCGACACGGCCCGCTGCCGACCGGCCCCCGCACCGGTACGCGCACGTGCCGAACTGCTGCGCGGTACCGCGCTGCGCTGGGACGGCCCGGTCGACGACGCCCGCGAAACCCTGCTGCTCGCCGCGGCCCTGTCCGCCCCGTACGACCCCGAGCAGTCCGCCGAGGCCGCCCTGGCCGCCGCGGACGCCGCCTGGGCGGCGGGCGATGTCGCCGCGTGCCTGCGCGTCCTGGCACAGGGCCGCTGGTGGGCCGGGACCCACCGCGCGGGGCCGGCCCCCGGCGCGGGTCCAGCGAGCCGGTCACGTCCCGGGACCCTGTCCCCGTCCACCGCTCTGCCGCTGCCCGAGGGGGACTTCGGGGCAGGGGAGGCCCTTGACACCGCTCCTGACGGTCAGGCACCGGCCGTGCCCGCTGTTCTCCCCGTGGCTCAGCGCCACTTCGGCCGGACGGAAGCCGCCGCTGCCGATGCCGTCGGCCAGGAGTCGCCCGTGCCCGCCGGTCTCCCCGTGGGCCGGCGGGAGTCCGGCGCGGCGGAGGCCGCCGGTGTCCGTCCCGTGGGGCAGGCGGTGCCCGGGATCCCGGCCCTGCCCGCCGGTCCGCTCGCGGCCGGGCGGGGCCCCGGCGCCGTGGCGGCCCTGCGGGACCACCGCGCGGGGATGCGCGCGGTCCTGCAAGCGCGTTTCGACCTGGCCGCGGCCCCCTTGCGGCGGGTCGTGGACCGCGCGTGGACGGCGGACGCCCCGGAAGAACTGCTGCGGGCGGCCTCGGCGGCCCTGCTGCTCGGTGACACCGCCGCCGCCCGCCGGACCGGAGCCCGGGCGCTCGCGGTGGCCCGTACCCACGGCTCCGCCCTGCACGAGGCACGAGCCCTGGAGTACCTGGCCTACGGCGAACTCCGCGCCGGACGCCACGCGCTGGCCCGGGCGCACGCCGAGGAGGGGCTGCGCAGCGCCTACCGCGCCGGGCAGCGCAACACGGCCGCCCACCACCACGCCGTACTCGCCCTGGCCGCCTCCATCGCCGGTGAGGCGCACACCGTCGCCGAGCATGCGACCGCGGCCATGACCATCGCCCGCCGGCACGGGCTGGCCCAGGCCGCCGCACTCGCCCAGTGGGCGCTGGCCCGCGCGGATCTGGGCCACGGCCGGCCCCGCGAGGCCGCCGAACGGCTCGCCCCCCTGGTCCGGCCCGGCTCGGGGGGCGGCCATTTCGCCGTCTGGATGCTCGCCGTACCGTGCTACGTGGAGGCCTGCGCGCTCGCCCGGCAGCCGGAGGGCGCCGGCGACGCGGTCGAGGACTTCGCGCTCTGGGCGGCGTGTGACGCCGACTCGCAGGCCCCCGCCCAACTGCTGCGCTGCCGCGCCCTGCTGGCGCCGCCCGAGGCCGCCGACGCGCTGTACCGGCAGGCGCTGCGGCGGCACGGGGAGGGCGCCGGGGACTTCGAACGCGCCCGCACCGAGCTGCTCTACGGCAAGTGGCTGCGCCGACGCCGCCGGCTGCGCGAGGCACGCACCCATCTGCGGGCCGCGCTGCTCGGCTTCGAGCGCTGCGGCGCCGGCCCGTGGGCCCAGCAGGCGGCGGCGGAACTCCGGGCGAACGGGGTGACCGGCGCGGCCGGTGTGCTCGGCGCGGACGGACCGGCCGCGGGCGCGCCCGGGGGCGCGGTCCTGCCGGACGGGCTGGCCCGGCTGACCCCGCAGCAACTGCGCATCGCCCGGGGCGTCGCACAAGGACTCACCAACCGGGAGGTGGCCCTCAGCCTGTCGGTCAGCACCCGCACCGTCGACTACCACCTGCGCAACGTCTTCGCCGTCCTCGGCGTCCGCTCCCGGATGGAGCTGGCCCGCCTGGTCGAGCAGGCCGAGCAGGCCGTGGCCCAGCCCTGACCGCGACCCGCGCCGAGAGGTGACGGCTGCACGCGGACGAACATCCCCCGGAACCATCTCGTCCAAGCGCCTCGTGGCGCGCATGCACCGCTCGACGGTGCCGTGCTGCTTGTAGGTGTGCGCGTCGAAGCCGGGCGGGCGCCCGCCGTGGCGGCCCCGCCGCGGACGGTGGCCGATCCGGTGCGACGGCTGCGGGACGACCGCGCGGATCCGTCTGCGGCGCGGGTGCCGCCGTTGCGTCCGAAACTCTTTACGGCCCTGTAACGAGCGAGTATCTTCCCCGTGCGCAAGCAGTTGCAGCAAATTTCCGACATGGGTTTCAGGGTCGGGTTCCATGCTGCTCGCCCGCCCCTGCGGCACCTCAGGGCTGCACGGCGGAGTTTCACACGGGGTCACCTTCGACGGCCCCGCATGTCGGACTGCGGCCACCGGCCGCGGCGCACCCCTTGGAGGGTTCTCGATGAGACGCACCACAGCCTGGCGGTTCAGACGCCGCTGGGCGGTCCTGGCCGCTGTGGCGGTACTGATCAGTCTTCTGTCGGCCCTGCCCGGGGCCGGCCGTGCGGTGAGCGCGGCACCGACCGCCGCCGAGGCCGGCAACACGGCGACGGTGTTCTACTACACCAAGACGCGCAACTGGTCGCAGTACTACCTGCACTACGCTCCCGACGGGGCCGCCTGGACCCAGGTGCCCGGAGCCGCGATGGACGCCGGCTGCACGGACTGGGTGAAGAAGACCGTCAGTCTCGGCACGGCCACCACCTGGCAGGCTACGTTCAACAACGGCAGCGGCACCTGGGACAACAACGGCGGCAAGAACTACGCCCTGGGCACCGGCACCATCACCGTCAAGGACGGCGTCATAGCCCACAGCGATCCGTGCGGTGACGGCAACGGCGGCACCGTCCCGTCGCCCTCGCCCACGGCGACCTCCGGCACGACCAGCGCGACCGTCTTCTACTACGCGCAGACCGTGGGCTGGAACACCGTCAACCTGCACTACGCCCCCGCCGGCGGCGCCTGGACGCCCGTGCCGGGCCTCGGCATGGAGCAGGCGTGCCCGGGATGGTTCAAGAAGACCGTCGACCTGGGCGGCGCGGCCGGGCTGGCGGCGACCTTCAACAACGGCAACGGCACCTGGGACAACAACAACGGCGCCGACTACGCCCTGTCCAAGGGTGTCAGCACCGTGAAGGACAAGACGGTCACCAAGGACGCCACCGACCCCTGTGCGTCCCACAAGCCGGACACCACGGCGCCGGCCGCCCCCACCGCCGTCAAGGCCACGGCCACGGACACGTCGATCGTCCTGACCTGGGACCCCTCCACCGACGACACCGCCGTCACCGGCTACCAGGTGACCCGCACGGGCGGCACCAAGGGCAGCCAGGTCACCAGCGTCGGCTCCACGGTGCTCAGCGAATCGGGTCTGGAGCCGAACACCACGTACACCTACACCGTCAAGGCGCTCGACGCGGCCGGCAACATCTCGGCCGCCTCCCCGGCCGCGAGCGCGACCACGGGCCAGGCGCCGCCACCGGCCAAGCAGGGCACCATGCTCGGCGGGGACCCGCGCAAGGACCCGATCTACTTCGTGCTGACCGCCCGCTTCCACGACGGCGACAGCGGCAACAACCGCGGCGGCAGCCAGGACGTCAAGTCCGGGAACGCCGCCAACCACGACCCGATGTTCCGCGGCGACTTCAAGGGACTGGTCCAGAAGCTGGACTACATCAAGGCCCTGGGCTTCTCCGCCGTCTGGATCACCCCGGTGGTCCTCAACCGCTCGGACTACGACTACCACGGCTACCACGGCTACGACTTCTACAAGGTCGATCCGCGCCTGGAGTCGGCCGGCGCCTCCTACCAGGACCTGATCAACGCGGCGCACGCCAAGGGCATGAAGATCTACCAGGACGTGGTGTACAACCACAGCTCGCGCTGGGGCGCCAAGGGCCTGTTCACACCGACCGTGTACGGCGTCCGCGACTCCCAGTGGTCCTGGTACTACGACGAGAAGCAGCCCGGCTTCGAGTACGACGGCCTGACCGTCGAACCCACGTCCGGTAAGTCGTACTACAACGGCGACCTGTGGTCCACCGCCGAACCGTCCGGCAACACCTGCCTGAACTGGGGCAAGCCCACCGGGTACAAGTCCCCCGAGGGCTACACCATCTACAACTGCCAGTGGCCGAGCCCCACCAGCGGCATGTTCCCGTCGAAGTACTACCACCAGTGCTGGATCGGCAACTGGGAGGGCGAGGACTCCCGCTCCTGCTGGCTGCACGAGGACCTCGCCGACTTCGACACGGAGTCCGCCCCGGTGCAGAACTACCTCATCGGCGCCTACAACAAGTACATCGACATGGGCGTCGACGGGTTCCGCGTCGACACCGCCGTGCACATCCCCCGCATCACCTGGAACCGCCGCTTCCTGCCCGCCATCCAGCAGCGCGTCGCCCAGGACTGGGGACCCGGCAAGGCACAGGACTTCTTCGTCTTCGCCGAGGTCGCCGCCTTCGTCAACGACAAGTGGAACCGCGGTTCGGTCAACCACTCCGCGCAGTTCTACACCTGGAAGGAACGCAAGGAGTACACCGACGACGACGTCCAGGCCGCCCTCGACCAGTACGACTACGAGGAGAAGCTCGGTCCGGGCAGCCAGCCCACCTCCACCAACGCCTTCCTGAACGGCAACACCTACCACACCCCCGACCACTCGAAGTTCTCCGGCATGAACATCATCGACATGCGCATGCACATGAACTTCGGTGACGCCCACAACGCCTTCAACAACGGCAAGGACTCCGACGACTCCACCAACGACGCCACCTACAACGTCGTCTACGTCGACAGCCACGACTACGGGCCCAACAAGTCCAGCGAGCGGTATGCGGGAGGGACGGACGCCTGGGCCGAGAACATGTCGCTGATGTGGACCTTCCGCGGCATCCCGACGCTCTACTACGGCTCCGAGATCGAGTTCCAGGCGGGCAAGAAGATCGACTGCGGGCCCACCTGCCCGCTCGCCACCACCGGCCGCGCCTACTACGGAGACCACCTCGAAGGCACCGTCACCGCCTCCGACTTCTCCAAGGTCACGAACGCCACCGGTCAGGTCGCCACCACCCTGGCCCAGCCCCTGGTCAAGCACGTCCAGCGGCTCAACCAGATCCGCCGGGCCGTCCCGGCCCTGCAGATGGGCCAGTACTCCACCGAGGGTGTCTCGGGCGGCGGCATGAACTTCAAGCGCCGCTACACCGACGCCGCCACCGGTGTGGACAGCTTCGCCCTGGTCGCCGTCACCGACGGTGCCACCTACACCGGCATCCCCAACGGCACCTACAAGGACGCCGTCACGGGCGACGTCCGGCAGGTCACCGACGGCACCCTGGCCATCGGCGCCCCCGGCAAGGGCAACCTGCGCGTCTACGTCCTCGACCTCGGCGGCAAGAACGCCGCGCCGGGCCAGATCGGCACCGACGGCCCCTACCTCAAGTGACCCGACCCCACCCCGGAGAAGGGGAGACCGGTGGCGTGGTCTCCCCTTCTTCCGTCAGGGCGCTCAGCTCAGGCGCAGGGCCTCGCGGAGGGTGGTGAACAGGTCGGTCTGGTTGGTGACGCCGAGCACACGGTAGGCCAGCGGGCCCTGTGCGGCGATGCGCACCTCGGTGCCGGTGTGCTCCTGGGACTGGCCCGGCGTGTTGGTCGAGTAGTTGACCTTCAGCTGCTGGCCCTCGTTGGTCACCAGGGTGGAGGACAGGCCGGGCGGGGTGGCCTCCAGCGGGACGATCTGGCTGGTGTGGCCGTGGTCGGCGGTGGTGACCACGAGCGTGTCCGGGTGCTTGGCCGCGTAGGCGCGGGCGACCTTCACCGCGCGGTCGAAGGCGGCGGTCTCGCCGATCTGGCCGCAGGGGTCGGCCGCGTGGTCCTGCTTGTCGATGGAGGCGCCCTCGATCTGCAGGAAGAAACCCTTCTTGGAGTGCTGCCGCCGCTGCTTGTCCTCCAGCAGCTGGATCGCCTTGGTGGCGGAGTCCGCCAGGCTGGGCGTGGTGGCCGGCCGGTTCGGGTTGGACGTGACGCAGCGCTGCGGGTCGGTGCCGCCGAGGGCGGCCGGCTTGCCGGTCCACTCGACCGGCACGTTCCCGGAGGCGAACAGGCCGAGGACGGGCTTGCCCGGCTTCGCCGCCTTCATCGAGGCGTCGTCGGTGACGACCTGATAACCGAGCTTCTTCGCCTGCTCGGTGACGGTCAGACCCTTGTACGCGCCGTCGGTGACCTTCTGGTCGAAGCGCTGCCTGCCGCCGCCGAAGAGGACGTCCACCTTGTGGTTGACGGACTGCTCGGCGATCGAGCCGGGACCGCCCGCCGCGATCGTGTCGGCGGGGCACTTGGCCATGTCGGCCGGCCCCTGGCAGGAGCGGTCGGTGACGTGGGAGGCGAGCACGGCGGGGGTGGCGTCGGTCAGCTCGGCGGTGGTGACGCTGCCGGTGGCGTAACCGTTCTTCTGCGCCAGCTCCAGGATCGTGCGGACGGCCTTGTCGGAGCCGGGCGTCTTGGAGATGCGGCCGTTGACCGTCTTCACACCGGTCGCCCAGCCGCTGCCGCTCGCGGCGGAGTCGGTGACGTATTCCGGCGTGCCGTCCTTGTGCACGGCGTACGTGGTGTACTCACCGGTGAGCGGGAACTTGTCCATGTTCAGGCGGCCGTTGGCGCCGACGGTGTAGTCACGGGCGAGCGTGATCTCCGAGTCTCCCATGCCGTCGCCGATCAGCAGGATGACGTTCTTCGCCTTGCCGCCCTTGATGGCGTCCTCGGCCTGCTGCTTGGTGTCGGTCGCACCGGCGCCGGTGGTGAACGCGACGGCGGCGGCGGTGGACGCCAGCAGCGCGGTGGCGACGGTGAGGTGACGACGGGACGGTCTGTGCATGAAAGCCACTCCTTGGGGCAGCCCGTCCAGGATGGACGGGCGTCAACGGGCGTCAGCCCATCACCCGTTGTTGAACCGCTGGAAAACCCCTGGTGGGGCGCGGGTTTCGGATACGCGGCGCCCACACAGCCTTGACGGCCTTGACGAACTCGATGGCCTTGCGGCGGATGTCCGAAATCCCGCGCGCCGTCCCGCACCCGGCGCCGGTGCCCGACACCATGGACCCGGCCGTGCCGGCCACGGGCGGCCGTCCGGAGACCTGGTGAGGAGAGCGATGACGACGGATCACGGGTGGGTCAGCCGCCGGGACCTGCTGCGGGCCTCCGCCGCCGGGCTGACCGCGGTCGCGGCCCCGACGGCGCCACCGGCCACGGCCGCGACCGCCGCCGCGGATCAGCGGACGCTGCTGTACCGCGAGTCCACCGGCGGATCGGTGACGTCCTCCCGGGACGGGTCCGTGCTCGTCGCCGAGGTGCAGGGGGTGCTGTGGCGCGTGCCGCCCGAGGGCGGGGAGGCGGTGCGGATCACCGACTGGGACCTGGAGGCGACCCGCCCGGCCCTGTCCCCCGACGGGAGGCGGCTGGCGGTGGGCGGTTACCGGGGCGGCGGCTTCCATCTGTGGACCCTGCGCACCGACGGCGGCGGGCTGCGCCAGGTCACCGACGGGCCCTGGGACGACCGGGGCGTGGCCTGGTCGCCCGACGGCGGCCGACTGGTCTTCGCCTCGGAGCGCGGCGGTGACGCGGTGACCGGTGCGCCGTACGGACTGTGGACCGCGGACCCGGACGGCGGTGCCGCCGCGCGGGTCACCGGCGGCTCCTATGAGGACAGCGACCCGGTGTGGTGGCCGGACGGGCGTTCGGTGGTGTGCGTCCGCGCCGCCCACACGCCCGACGGCGCCACCGACGGCGGTCTCACGCTGATCCGCGTGCCCGTCGGGGGCGGCACCGGGCACGTGCTCCACAGGGTGGGGGAGGGACGGCTGCTGTGCCCGTCCGTGTCGCCCTCGGGCCGGATCGCCTGTCTGCACCTGTCCGGCACCACGGCCTCCCCGTCCCTGCCGGCCGCGCGGGCCACGCTCCTGGTGGACGGCCGGGCGGTGACCGAGGACGAGGACCCGGCCGCGGCACCGCCGTGCTGGCTGGGCGACGACCGGCTCCTCTACGTCGCCGACGGCCGGCTCCGCCTCCGCACCCTCGGCGCCTCCGGCTCGGTGCGGGACATCCCGTTCACCGCCCGGATGCCGGTGCCGCGACCCCGACGGCGCACCAAGCCGCTCGCCCCGGACGCCGCGGGGCCGGTGCGCGGCATCCATCTGCCCGCCCTCGCGCCCGACGGCGCCAGCGTCGCCTTCGTGGCACTGAACGCCCTGTGGGTGCAGCCCGTCGGCGGCACGCCCCGCAAGGTGCTCCAGGCCGCCGCCGTGCACCATGTGCAGATGCCCGCCTGGGAACCGGACGGGCGGGCCCTGCTGTACTGCACCGACCGGGACGGGCTGACGGCCGTACGCCGGCTGCACCTGGACAGCGGGCACGACGAGCCGGTCACCGGTCCGGGCCGGCTGTACCCGGCGCCGTCCCCGGACGGCACCCGCCTCGCCTGCCAGGACACCAGCGGCAACGTGCTGCTGCGCGACCTGGCCACCGGCGCGGAGCGGGTACTGGCCCGGCCGCTGGCCGCCGACGGCCCGCCCGGCGCGCCGACCTGGTCGCCGGACGGACGCCACGTGGCGTTCTGCGACCGCAACCGGCTCAACCACCGCTTCCGCGAGGGCTACCACCTGATCCGTGTCCTGGACACCCGCACCGGCAGCGAGCGGCGCCATCTGCCCGCCGCCCACCAGTCCCTGTCCGACCGCGCCGCCGCCGGCCCGGTCTGGTCGCCCGACGGGCGGGGGATGGCGCTCGTCGCCGAGTCGGCGCTCTGGCTGCTGCCCGTCACCGGCGACGGCACCCCGGCCGGCCCCGCCCGCCGGCTCACCGACGAACCGGCCGACCACCCCAGTTGGGCCCGCGAGACGAACACCCTGCTCTACCTCTCCTCGGGCCGGCTCCGGCTCCTCGAGACGGCCGGGTCCGGACCCCGCACGCTGTCCGTTCCCCTCGTCCACCGCCCGGCCCGCGACCAGGGGCGACTGCGCGTCCACGCCGGACAGGTGTGGGACGGCACCGGCACCGCCCCGCGCCAGGACGCCGACATCCTCATCGACGGCCGCCGGATCACCGCCGTGGAACCCCACCGCCGGCGCCGCCCCGGCCACCACACCCTCGACGCCTCGCGGCACACCGTCCTGCCCGGTCTGTTCGACAGCCACACCCACCCCTACAGCGCCACCTACGGCGCCCGGCACAGCCTCACCGCACTCGCCTACGGCATCACCACGACGGCCTGCCTCGGCGCGTCCCTGTACGAGGCGATCCGGCTGCGGGAGTCCCTGGCCTCCGGGTACAGCACCGGCCCGCGCTTGCTCGCCTGCGCCGAACTCATCGACGGCGCGCGCACCGCGTACGCCATGGGCCGCGCCCACCGCACCACCGCCGGTGTGCGACGCACCCTGGAACGGGCCACCGCCCTGCGGGTCGACTTCGTCAAGACCTACGTCCGCGCCTCGGGCCAGGTCATGGCGCAGGCGGCCGAGGCCGCCCACCGGCTCGGAGTCCCCAGCGGCAGCCACCTGTGCGCACCGGGCCGGGCCGCCGGGCAGGACCTCACCACCCATCTGCAGGCCACCCAGCGCCTGCCCTACGGCCATGCGACGACGCCCCTGGGCCGGATCCACCAGGATCTCGTCCAGCAGTACGCCGACGACGGCTTCGCCCTGATCATGACCCCGTTCCCCGCGCAGTACCTGCTGGGCGCCGACCCCGCCCTGGCCGACGATCCCCGGGTGCTCACCCTCATGCCGCCCTGGGACGTCACCACGGTCCGCGAACGCGCCGGGACCCCGCCCACCGACGGGCAACGGCGGGCCCTCGCCACCGAGATGAGCGCCTACCGCCGTCTCGCCGCCGCGGGCGCCCTGCTCGCCGTGGGCACGGACGCGCCTCTGGTCCCGCCCGGCCTCTCGCTCCATCTGGCCCTGCGCGCCCTGCACGCCCACGGCTTCACCCCGGCCGAGACCCTCCGGTGCGCCACCGCCGTCCCCGCGCGGCTGTTCGGCGTGGACAGGGACCTGGGCACCGTCGAGCCGGGAAAGCTCGCGGACCTGACCGTCGTCGACGGCGACCCCTTCACCGACTTCGGCAGCCTCCCGCGTACCCCGCTGGTCTTCCGGGACGGCGTCGCCCACTATCAGAGCGACCTCGTGGACGCCGTCCGGGGCGCGGTCACGACGCCCGCCTGAGGACCACCGTCCGTGTACCTCGGCCCGCCGGACGGCCCGCTTCGGCCGGCCAGTGGGCCGTTACGCGTCGGCCTGTCCGGAAGTCCGTTGTGGGGGTGCCGGGTTCCCGGAGCGGCGGCCCCGTTGTGCCGCGAGCGCGGAGAAGAGGGCTGCGGCGACGAAGACGGCCAACACCGTTCGCAGGGCGTGGGCCGCGGATTCACCGGACCCGGATTTGTCCAGGAAGAGGTATCCGCCGCCCAGCGCGGCCACGCCGAGCGCTCCGCACAGCTGAGCGTTGGTGCTGATGACTCCGGACAGGTCGGCGGCGTAGCGGTCCGGCAGGACCGAGGTCATCTGGCCGATAAGGGAGTTGGAGCTGATGCCCAGGCCCAGCCCTCCGATGCCCAGGAGAAGGAAGAGGAGCAGTCCGGTGCGCTGGCCCGAGACCAGGTAGAGCCATACGGAGGCGTAGCCGGCGGCCAGGACCAGGCAGCCGAGCGCCGGCATGAACGGGCGCCGGTCGGCGGGCACTCGGGTGAGCAGGGGACCGGCGAGGCCGAAGGCGCCCACCCAGGTCACCATGGCCAGTCCCGCGTAGGCGGGCCCGCGTCCCATGCCGTCCTGGAGGTAGATCGCCAGCACGAACAGCAGGGAGAAGTAGGTCATGGTGGTGACGCCATGGGCGACGAGGGACCAGCGGATCGCCGGATCACGGACGACCTCCTCGGCGATGAGGGGCCGTCCGCCGTGTGCGGTACGCAGACGCTGACTTCGCCGGAAGAGCGCCGCCACCGGGACGCTCGCCGCCAAGGACACCCATGTCCAGGCCGGCCAGCCCAGGTCCGTACCGAGCAGCAGGGGCACGATGACCAGCAACACGGCGCAGGCCAGCAGCACCATCCCGCGGACGTCGACATCCTGGGCCTCGTCGGCCGCCTCGTCCGGGGGCATCGTCCTCGCTCCGGCCCAGATGAGCACCAGCCCGACCGGTACGTTGATGATGAAGATCGGCCGCCAGCCGGTGCCGAACAGGTCGGCGGCGATCAGCAGACCGCCCAGCGTCTGGCCGGCCACCGCACCGGTGGACAGGGCGATCGCGTAGTACCCCAGCGCCCGGACCCGTTCCTGACCGGCGAAGTGCTGCTGAATACCGCTCAGCACCTGGGGCACCATCAGCGCGGCGCCCGCTCCCTGCAGCGTCCGGGCGATGATCAGGAACACGGGCTCCGGGGCCAGCGCGCAGGCCAGCGACGCGACGGTGAACAGAGCCGTGCCGACCAGGAAGATGCGCCGGTATCCATGACTCGCCCCCAGCCGAGCCCCGGTCACGAGGAGGACCGCGTAGGCCACCACGTAGCTGGAGACCACCAGACCGGCCTGGCCGCCGGAGGCGTTCAGATCGCTCTGGAACGCGGGCGTGGCGATGTTCACGATCGCCGTGTCGATGTTGGCGATGAACTGCGCTGAGAGCAGCACCGCGAGCAGCCGCCAGCGGCGGACCGCGGAACGGGCTCCGCTGCCGTCCCCTCCGGTGGCTCCCGCCTCGGTGGCGGATCGGATGTCATCCGAGTCGGGTTGCTTGCGGTGCATGGTGAGGTCCGTCCGTGGGAACGAGTCAGGCCGCGGTCTTCTTCCGCGGCGGCCAGGCCAGTTCGGTGTAGTCCGCGGCGATCACGTCGGCCGCCGCGAGGGCCTCGGCGTCATGCGTGGTGGTCAGGCCCACGCACGTGAGCCCCGCCGCCTTGGCGGCGGCGATCCCGGCGGGCGCGTCCTCGAACGCCACCGCCTGGGACGGGTCGACGCCCAACGCCGCGCACCCCGCCAGGAATCCCTCGGGGTCGGGTTTGCCCTTCCGTACGTCCTCGGCCGTGATCACCGCGGAGAAGAGTCCCGCTCCGCCGATGTGATCGAGCAGAGCGAGAGCGTGTTCCCGCAGGCCCGAGGTGACCACGGCCAGGGGAGTGCCTTGCGCGTGCAGCTCCTTGACCAGGGCCTCGGCGCCCGGGACGGGGTACGGGGGCGGGATGTCGGGACCGTTCAGGTACCCGACCGCCTCCTCGAAGAGTTCCTGCACGGTGCTGCCGGGGAACTTGTGCACGTGGTCGGCCAGCGACTCCTGGCCCCGCCGGCCGACGAACGTGGCGAGCACGGCGTCGTTCACCTCGACGCCGTGGGTGCGGAACAACCGGGTCCACGCGGCCCGGCTGCGGTGTTCCGTGGCGACAAGGGTGCCGTCGAGGTCGAAGAGTGCTGCCCGGGCATGTGGCGTGTTCGAGCCGTTGTCGGTCACAGGGGTTGTCCTTTCTCAATGACGACCGGCCTCGTACGAGCCGAGCCGCAGGCCTCGAGCGGAGTGGGCCGGCCCGCCGGCACCGCGTCGCGACGTCCGCGGGGGAGGAAGTGCCCCCCCGACTAGCGCGAGAGCGACGGGTCCAGGGCCTGATAGTGGTGCTGCCAGGGTAGCCGCTCCTGGTACGCGGAGGCCGCGCGCACGACGGCCGCGTCGTGGTGCCGGCGCGCGGCGATCTGCATGCCGATCGGCACGCCGTTGGACGCCCGGCCGACGGGCACCGTGGCGGCGGGACTGCCGATCAGGTTGAAGGGGCTCGTCATCGACCAGCCCACGAACCGGTCGACCTCCTGCCCGGCGACCTGGCTGGGACCGACCGTCGTACGGGTGTCGTCGTTCGGGATGGCCGTGATGCAGTTGACCGGGCTGATCACCAGATCGAAGGTGTCGAAGAGATCCTCGAAGGTGTCCAGCACCCGGGTGCGCAGCAGATCCGCGAGGCGGAACTCGACGGCGCTCATGGAGGCACCCGTCCGTACGCTGTCCAGATAGGCCGGGTCCACTTCCTTGCCCTGCTCACCCAGGAAATCGATTCCCTGAGCGAGACTGACCTCGGCGGACTCCGCGTGGCACAGGGACAGATACCTGCGCCATTTGGCCGTGAGTTCGGCGTGCGGCACCGGGAGTTCGAAATCGGCCTCCACGACCTCGGCCCCTGCGTTCTCGAACGCGGACAGCGCTCCCCGGACCGCGCTCTCGACCTCCGGCTCCACCGGATAGCCGCCGAGATCGGGTGTGTAAGCGACCCGCATTCCCTCCATCGACGGCGAGAGCGCCGCGGCCAGCGATTCCCCGACGGGGAAGGAGTACGGGTCCCTCGGGTGCGGGCCGGACATCAAATCGAGGCCGAGCACCACGTCCTGGACCGTGCGGCCCAGCGGCGCGTAGCAGACCATGGGGTTCAGCCGGCGGAAGGCGTTCGGCCTGGCGGGCACGGCCACGCGCCCGAAGGTGGTCATCATGGTGAAGACGCCGCAGAACGCGCCGGGCACGCGCAACGAGCCACCGGCGTCCGATCCCTGGGCCAGCGGAACCATCCCGGCGGCCACCGCGGCGGCGCTGCCGCCGGAGGAACCTCCCGCGTTCATCGCCACGTTGAAGGGCGTGGACGCCGGACCGAACAGCGCGCTGTCGGTGGTCGCCTTGAAGCCGAACTCCGGCGTGTTCGTCTTGCCCACCACGATCGCACCGGCCTTCACCAGGCGCTCGACGCACAGGATCGTCTCGTGGGGAACATCGTCGGCGAACATCTTCGACGCTCGCGTCGTACGCACTCCGGTGACCGGGTCAAGGTCCTTCACGCCGATGGGCACGCCGTGCAGCGGGCCCAGTTCGGCTCCCGACAGCACCGCCTTCTCGGCTTCCTTCGCCGCGTGCAGCGCCTCGTCGGCACAGACGGTCACGAACGCGTTGACAGCGGGGTTGACTTCCTCGATGCGCTCCAGGCTCGCCCGCACGACTTCGACGGGGGACACAGCTCGTTGTTTGATGAGATCGACCAGTTCCATCGCTGTGAACGACGCGAAATTCTCCATACTGCCTCATCCTGTCGAGGGTTCGTCTTCGAACGAGCGCGATTCACCCATGCGTCTTCGGCTGATTGTCACGGATTCAGGTTCTGTCTGCTTTTCAGTTCGACGCTTCGAGCTGTTGGAGGTGTCCGGCGGCACGGAACGTGGTGGATGCACCGTTCCTGGAGCGGGCCATACGTTAGTCAGCCGCTCTCGCCGCATGTCAACGGCCGCGGACGTGCTGGCGCATATTTTTCCCCAGTTCACAGCGGTGTGAATCCCTGCCCCAAGTCGGCGGGCCCGCGCACCTGATCCCGCTCGGCAGACAGTACGGCCGGAAGGAGAAGGCACTGGTCTACTCTCCCCGAGCGACGGCAAGGCGTTGGGGCGGGTACTCGACCGGCCGCGGGCGGATACCGCTGGTCTATTCCGTGAGGGGGTGCGCGCCGCACCGCCGGGACCGGGGGGAGGTGTCCCGTCCCGCGGCGGCACACGCGCGAGCATGCGGAAGCAGAGGTTCAAGATTGGCCTGAAAGCAGCCAAGCCGTTCCCGATGGCGTCCGGAACAGGTCGAGCACGGGGACGATGGCAGGGGGGTGACGGTCCGTCCGGCGGTCCGCGGAGAGGTGCCACAGATGACCGGCCTCGTCGTGCACGGCGTGGGTGACGCGCGTGCGCGGATCCGGACCGCCGTGCGGCACCGAGGGCGGACGCCCGTCTCACGGGGCGCGGCGCCCGCTGCTCAGTGCCACCGCCGGGATCACCGCGAGGGCGAGTGCCCCTGCCGCCGTCGCCAGGGTGGGGTAACCGCTGCCGCTCACCACCAGGCCCGACACCATGCCGCCCGTCGCGCCGGCCACGGACATCCCCACGTCCGCCATGCCCTGCACCGCGGCGCGGTTCTGTGCCGGGGCGGCGTCCGTGATCAGGGCCGTCCCGCCGAGCAGGGCCAGGTTCCAGCCGATGCCGAGCAGGACCAGCGCGCAGGCCTGCGGCGCGATGGAGGCCGGTGGGGCGAGGGCCGCGGCCAGGCCCGCGCCCAGCAGGACGACGCCGGCCGCGGCGCCGACCCGGCGCCCGCCCCACCGGTCCGCGAGCAGGCCGCTCAGCGGGGACGGCAGGAACATGGCGCCCACGTGCAGGGCGATCACCAGACCCACCGCCTGGGTGGTACGGCCGTGGCCGGTCATGTGGACGGGCGTCATGGTCATCACGGCGACCATCACCAGCTGCGCGGTGATCATGACGGTGGCACCGGTGACGACCCCGGGGACAGCGCGTCCGGGGTGAGGAGGACCGGTGCCGGGCCCGGCCGCGGCGGCGTCGGTCCGCCGCGGCCCGGACAGGAGCAGGGGGTCCCGGCGCAGGCACACCAGGAGCACCACGGCCGCGGCCGTGTACGCGGCCACCGCCAGCAGGAAGGGGCCCGTCAGCGGTGGCAGGCCCCAGGCACCGGCGAGACGGCCGGTGGGGCCGGTCAGGTTCGGGCCCGCGACCGCGCCCAGGGTCATGGCGAACAGCACGGTTCCGGCGGCCCGGCCGCGCCGCTCGGGCGGGGCGAGGTCGGCGCCCGCGTAACGCGCCAGCAGCCCCGTGACCGTGCCCGCGCCGTACACGAACAGCGCGGAGAACAGCAGGACGGGCCAGCGCGCGGCGGCTCCCGCGACCACCCCCGCGCTGCCCAGTGCCGCGACCGCGTTGCCGAGCGCCAGGCCACGGCGGCGCCCGAAGCGCTGACAGACGCGTCCGAGGACCGCGGCTCCGAGAGCCGCGCCGATGGTGAAGAGCGCGGCCGGCAGTCCCGCCAGGCGGGTCGAGCCGAGCAGGTCCTCGGCGAGCAGCGCGCCGACCGTGATGCCGGCCGCCATGCCGGCACCGCCGAGCACCTGCGAGACGACGACCACCCGCAGGGCGCGACGACGCCGTTCCGGGGAGAGTCCCGTCACCGAGGCCGGCGGGGCCGTCCGCGTCACGTGCGTTCCCGCGCCGGGGCCGCCGGGCCGGCGGGCCGCGGCGCGCGCGGGGGTCCGGGGACCTGGGCTGCGGATACGGGCATGGGGCTCCTGTCGGGAGGCCGTCGCCGGACCTCCTGCGGCGGGGCGGGCCGGGCACCTCGGCACGAAGGGTTCGGCGATCACCCCTCGACCCTCCGAAAGTAAAGAAATGGTCAATCAATCGTCAAGGGGTCCAGGCTGATTGACCTGATCCGTCGCCTCGTGCGGGTCCGCCGTTCCTGGTCGGCTCTTTCAGGGCAGCGGGGCGTCACGCGCGGTGGTCCACAGGTCGTACCACTCCTCGTGTGTGAGGTCCGGTTCGCGGCGGGCCGCGTCCGCGCAGGCGGCGATGCGTTCGGGGCGGGTGGTGCCGACGACGGGAGCGATGCCCGCCGGGTGACGCAGCAGCCACCACAGGAGGATGGTCTGCGGTGTGGTGTCCTTGCGCCGGGCGAGTTCCGCGACGAGCCGGCCCGTCCGCGTCCCGTCGCCCGAGGTGAAGCGGCCCCGGGCGAGCGGGCCCCACGCCTGGAGCCGGACGCCGTGGGCCGCGCACCACTCCAGCGTGCCGGGCGCGAAGCCGTTGCGGGAGGCGTCCGGTGTGTTGAACAGGACACCCGCCTCCACCCAGTCCCGCCGGGCCAGGCTCATCTCCAGCTGGTTGACGACCAGCGGGAGGTCCGTGTGGGCCTGCAGGGCGGCGATCTGCGGACCGCTCATGTTGGACACGCCGAACTGCCGGACCAGTCCCCGGGCGTGGAGGGAGTCCAGCGCGGCGGCGATCTCCCGGGGGCCGGTCAGCGGGTCGGGCCGGTGCAGCAGGAGGACGTCCAGGACGTCCGTGCGCAACCGGACCAGGCTCTCCTCGACCCGCCGCACGATGCCGGCGCCCCGCAGGTCGTAGCGTCCGGGCCGGCCGCCGTGGGGCAGCCGGATGCCGCACTTGGTCTGCAGCACGATGCGTTCCCGCAGTCCCGGGTTGCGGGCCAGCACCTCGCCGAAGACGGCCTCCGCCTTGCCGTGCCGGTAGATGTCGGCGTGGTCGAACGCCGTGATGCCGGCGGCCAGCGCCGCCTCGATCGCGGCCTCCGCGCGCCCGATGTCGGCGGCTGTGTACGGCTCGGTGTCCCAGCCGCCGCCGAGTCCCATGCAGCCGTACAGCAGTTTGTGCGTGCGGATGTCGGTCTGTGCGGCCATTCGGTCTCCGTGGTGGGTGTGTGCGGTGGACGGGAGGTCAGCCGCGCAGGACGTCGGCGAGCATCTCGGCGACGGCCAGGACCGGCAGCTGGGTGTTGGCGGCGGGCACGGTCGGCAGGATGGAGGCGTCGGCGACGCGCAGCCCCGCCACACCGTGGACCGCGCCCTCCCCGTCGACCACCGACCGTGGATCGTCCGCGGGGCCCACGGCGCAGGTGCCGACGGGATGCCAGTAGGTGCCCACCCGCTCCCGCAGGCGGGAGTCGGGCAGCGTGTGGGCCGGTGCCGCCTCCGCGGGGCCCGCAAGTGGCTTCATGACCGCGGCGAGCGCCTCCGCCTTCCGCAGGCCCGTCCGCAGGACGGCGAGGTCACGGCCCGCCGGGTCGCTCAGGAAGCCGGGGTCGATCGCGGGCGGCTCCAGGGGGTCGGCCGAGCGCAGCCGGACGTACCCGCGCGAGACCGGCTTCATCAGGAAGGCGGAGACGCCGGCCTCGTACTGCCCGGGCGGAAGCGAGCCGAACAGCGGCGGGCCGGCCGTGGGCAGGAGGTGCAGGTCCCACGCGCCGTCCGGGCAGAACTCGCCGGCCGCCCGGATCAGCATGCGGCTGACGTACAGTTCCCCGGCCGACTCCTTCGCCGCCAGCGCCCGGTTCAGGCCGTCCGTCGGGGTCAGCGGCACGAAGACACCCGGCTGGTCGGACAGGTTGGCGCCGACACCGGGGAGGTCCGTCACGCACCGGATGCCGGTCTCCGCCAGGTGTGCGGCCGGCCCGATGCCACTGCGCAACAGTACGGCGGGCGAGCCGAAGGTGCCGGCCGTGAGGACACACATGCCGGCCGCCAGGGTCACCGGCCGCCCGTCCAGGAGGACGCGGGCACCGGTCACCCGGCCCGCGCGCACGGACAGGCGGTCCACCAGAGCGCCGCCGATGATCGTCAGGTTCGGCCGCGCCCGGGTCGCCGGATCCAGGTAGGCGAAGGCGGCGTTCCAGCGCAGCCCGTCGAGGGAGTTGAGCAGCGGCCGGCCGTGACCGGGCGGCCCCGGAGTGCCCATGTCCACCTCCGGGTAGCCGAGTTCGCGCGCGGCCGTCAGGGCGGCACGTGCCCAGTCGGACAGCTCCGGGTCCGGTACGGTGCGCAGCCTCATGCGCTCCACGGCCCGCAGCCGGTACGGCTCCAGTGCGCCGGCCGACCACCGCGCACCTCCGGCGTGGGTCCACTCCGCGTGGTCGGCGTGCGAACCCCACGTGTTCCAGGCTCCGTTGATGCACGAGGAGCCGCCCAGGACACGGGCCCGGATGCGGTAGAACGCGGTGTGCCGCTCCCACACGTCCTCGCGGGGCAGGGCCCGGGAGTCGAGGATCTTCCCGGGCCAGTCCTGCTGCCGGGGGCCGTAGTCGGGGCCCGCCTCCACGAGGCACACGGTGCGGCCGGGGTCCTCGCTCAGACGTGCCGCCAGCACGCATCCGGCCACTCCGCCGCCGAGGACGACGACGTCGTAACCGGACGCAAGAGACGGGATCTTCATGGTCGCTCCGCTGAGAGATCGGGTGGGGGAACGTGCGAGAAGGGGGGACGGTGGTGTCCCGCGGGACTCAGGCGGCCGGGGATCCGGTGAAGGCGGGTGCCAGCAGGCGCGCTCCCTCGCGCACCCCGCGCACCGTGATGTCCCCGGTGGCGGGCAGGGACGCCAGCAGCTCGCTGCTCAGGCAGGCGTTCACCGGACGGGAGGCGTAGCGGGTCAGGGCCCGCGGTACCGGTGTCACCAGGTGGGCGGGCGCCGCCAGTTCCCGGGCGATGACGGCGGCCCACGCGGCACGGGTGAGGCGGTCGGGGCCGCCCAGGTGCAGCACCGGGGGCAGCGGATGCCCGGCGCGCAGCAGGGCCGTCGTCACGTCCGCCACGTCGTCCAGCAGCACCGGGGTCGTCCAGTGGTCGTCCGGGGCCTCGATCCGCTGCCCCTGCCGCAGCCGGTGGGCACACGCGGCGAAGAAGTTCAGCCACTTGCCCGCGTCGGCCGGCTCGTGGCCGTAGACGAGGCTGACCCGCAGGGCCACCGCCCGGGCCGCCGTGGCGAGCAGCACCCGCTCCGCCTCCGCCTTCGCCCGGCCGTAGGCGTTGGCCGGCGAGACGGCGCTGCTCTCGGTGTTGTCCGCCGAGCCGCCGTCGAAGACGTTGTCCGTGGAGATCAGCACGATCCGCGCGTCCGGCGCGAGACCGGCGAAGGTCTCGGCCACGCCGGCGTGCACGGCCCGGGCCTCCTCGGGGTGGGTCTCGCACCAGGTGACGTCGGACGGGCCGTGCACCAGGACGATGCCACCGGGACGCAGCCGGTCCAGCAACCGCCGGCAGGCTGCCCGGTCGGTGGCGTCGAGGGCGGCCCAGCGGGCCCCGTACGCCGCGGGCGGCACCGCGGGAGGACGGCGCGAGGCGAGTGTCACGGGCTGCCCCGGCGCCACCGACCGGGCGATCCCGGTGCCCACCAGGCCGCTGCCCACGACGAGGACCGGCCCGGTCATGACGCCCCCTGGGCGAACGACGCCGGCATCCGGTCCGCCAGCAGCCGGCCCGCACCGATCAGTCCGTGGTCGTCGTCCGCGGCCCCGAGCGACACCATGGCGTCGATCTGCCCGGCGTCGAGACCGAAGCATCCCAGCCGCACCAGCTCGGCCACCAGCAGACGCCGGTACGGCTCGCCGACCGCCAGGGCGAAGCCGCCCACCAGGATGTAACGGCACACCCCGACCGACGCGAACACCCCGGAGACGGCCTGGGCCAGCGGGGTCAGGGTGCCGCGCAGCACCTCCGTGGTGAACGGGTCGCCCGCGCGGACCGCCTCCGCGATGGCCCGGTTGCCGATGCGGTCCGCCCGGCCCTCGCACGCCGCCGCGAGCAGGGAGTCACGGAAGGCGGCCTGCCGGGCGTGCGCGGCCCTGCGGGTCGCGGCCAGCACGCCCCGCCCGGAGGCGACGGCGCCGAGGTGACCGCGGCCCCCGCAGTCGCACAGCGGCGCATCGGGGGAGGGGTCGCACACCCAGTGGCCCAGCTCGCCGCCGTGGCCGTCGGCGTCCAGCAGGACCTCGCCACCGCGGAACACCTTGTTGCCGATGCCGGAACTGACGGTGAGCAGGCAGAAGTCCCCGGGCTCGGTGGCGGCGTACCGCCAGGCCGCCGCGGTCAGGTCGTTGACGACGACGGCCGGCGTGCCGGTCCGCTCCGTCAGCAACTCGCCCAGCGGCAGCGGATCCCCGCGCCGCCCCCACACCGTGGGCGCGGCGAGCACCAGACCGGCGGCCGTGATCGGCCCGGCGAAGGCCACGCCCAGCGCCCGCGGCGGCCGGCCGCCGGTGTGCGCGGCGACCTCCCGCACGATCTGCTCCACCACCCGCCGTTGCAGCGCCGGGACCGGAGCACCCGGATCGCGGCGCATGCCGTCGACGGGCACCCGGCGCACCCGGCGCACGGTCCCGGTCGTGGGATCGTAGTCGCCCACCCGCAGCGTGGTGCCGCCCACGTCGACCACGGTGAACACCCCGTCAGCCGGACCGCCGCTCATGCCACCCCTCCTCGAAGACGAGCAGCCGCAGCTCCCGTTCACCGTCGTTGAGCAGACCGTGCTCGCCGTAGGGCCCGTTGACCACGACGTCGCCCGGACCGACCCGGAACTCCTCCCCGTCCCGGTACATCAGGCCGTCGCCGTCCAGCACGACATAGGTCTCGCGGTCGGCGCCGTGCCGGTGCCGGCCGATCGAGGTGCCCGGCGGCAGGACCGCCAGGTCGATGAACTCCGCGCCCGGCGAGCCCGGCCGGCGGGCGAAGATCCGGTGGGCGTGGATCGTGCCGAGACCGCCGTGGTCCCGCTCCTTGGCGGCCAGCAGGTCCCGCAGGTTGGGCACGGCCTCAGGCATCGCGCCGCTCCCCGTCCGCCGCGAGCGCCTTCAGCGCGGCCGCCAGGACGTCCGCGGGCACGTCCGTCAGCTCCTCCACGAAGGCCGCCTTGCCGATACCCGTCGGCACCACGAGGTGCAGTTTGCGGCCCCGGCGCTGCCAGGAGGCGTGCAGCGCCTGTGTCATCAGCTCCGCGGTGCACGTGCCCGGATCGAACACCGGCAGCCCGATCCGCCGCAGCAGCCGCACGACCCGGTCGCAGGTCTCGTCGTCCGCGAGACCCAGCAGACGGGCCAGGTGGGCGGAGAGCGCCATGTCGACGGCGACCGCCTCCCCGTGCTCCAGCCGGTGGTCGCCGGCCGTCTCCACCACCGGACTGAAGGTGTGGCCGAAGTCCACGAGCCGGGCCAGCTCGTGTTCCCGGAGGTTGGGGCAGAGCTCCTCCATCATCAGCCGCATCGACGTGCGCAGGACGTAGGTCTCCAGCTCCCCGTGCTCCGGACGCCCCTCGCCGTCCGGGCGCCGGAACACGTGAGGGTGCCGCTCCAGTGCCCGGAACAGGTCCTCGTCCAGGATCACGGCCATCTTCACGATCTCGGCGAGCCCGCAGCGGATCTCCCGGTGCGGCAGCGTCGCGAGGAAGGCGGGGTCGTTCAGGGAGGCGTGCGCCGGATGGTAGGCGCCGAACATGTTCTTCGTCCGCAGGGCGTTCACCCCGGTCTTCACCCCGACCCCGACGTCCACCTGGCCGACGAGGGTGGTGTTGACCTTGATGTAGCGGATGCCCCGGGCGTAGATGGACGCGGCGAAGCCGACGACGTCGGCCACGATGCCGCCGCCGACGGCCAGCATCACCCCGTGCCGGTCCAGCCCGTCCGCCTTGGCGAGGGCGCACACGCGCTCCGCCGCGGCGAGCGTCTTGTGGTGCTCACCGGTGGGTATCACGTGCAGGGACCACTGGCCGGGCCGGACGTGGGCCGCGAGACAGGCACGCAGCCGGTCGCCGTAGAGCCGGTCGACGGTCGGCCCGACGAAGGCCACGACCCGGCGGTCCTCCAGGTAGCCGGGGAGCAGTGTGCCGTCCGGGTCGAGCACTCCGGTGCCGAGGTCGACCCGGTACCGGGTGCCGTCCGGTGCGCTCAGGTCGAAACCGCCGGCATCCTCGCGGACCCCTGCCGGGGGGTGCCCGACCCGATCGAGAACCTGGCTTGTCATCTCTCTCCTCACGTGCTCTCACCACGTCGCGGAAGGTGCTCGAAGACCCGGGCCACAGCGGCCACGAGGGGCTGCGCGGGCAGGTCCTCCAGCGGTACGGGGCGGTCTTGGGCATCGCTCACGGGCAGCCGCCAGTTGGGGTGGACCGCGGACGTGCCGGGGATGTTCTGGGACCGGCGGTCGCCGGTCGCGTCGGGCAGCCAGACACCGAGCAGCCGCGCCGGTGTCCGGCACAGGAAACGGTGCAGCGCGACCACGTCGCCCTCCGGGTCGGGCAGCAGGCCGAGCCGCTCCAGCTCCGCCAGCCAGCCGTCGCGCTCGGCCGTGGCCTCGGCCTTCTCCTCCGCCTCCGGGCGGGTGAGCAGGCCGAGGCGGGCGCGCAGCGCGACATGCTCACCGCTCAGCCAGGCCGCGGTCGGCGGCAGGTCGTGCGTGGTCAGGGTGGCGAGGCAGTCGCGCCGCCACCGCTCGGGCGGCAGCGGACCGTGCCGGCCCGCCGAGCCCCCGAGGTACTCGAATCGCTGCACGGACGTGCCGAGGACACCCCGCGCGGCGAGGGCCTCGCGCACGCCCGCCTCGACCGTGCCGAGGTCCTCGCCGATCACGGCGGCACCCGCCCGGTGCGCCTCCAGCATCAGCACGCCCAGCATGGCCTCGCCGTCGTAGCGGACGTACGTGCCCTCGGACGGCGGCCGGCCCTCCGGGACCCACCACAGCCGGAACAGGCCCATCACATGGTCGACGCGCAGCGCGCCCGCGTGCCGCAGCCCGGCCCGCAGCAGCGCGGCGAGCGGCCGGTACCCGGCCGCGGCGAGCCCGTCCGGACGCCAGGGGGGCTGCGCCCAGTCCTGGCCGTGCGGATTGAAGTCGTCCGGGGGCGCGCCCACGCTCATCCCCGCGGCCAGGCAGTCCTGCAGGGCCCAGGCGTCGGCGCCCTCCGGGGCCACCCCGACGGCCAGGTCGTGGATCAGGCCGATCCCCATCCCGGCGTCGGTGGCCGCCGTCTGCGCGGCGGCCAGTTGTCCGTCGGTGACCCAGGCGAGCCAGCGGTGGAAGTCGACCTCGGCGGCCAGTTCCTCGCGGGCGCGGGCCACGGCGGGCGACCGGGGGTCCCGCAGGGCGGGCGGCCAGGAACGCCAGGCCGCGCCGTGCACGCCGGCCAGCGCGCACCAGGTGGCGAAGTCCGTCAGGTCGTCGCCCTCCCGCGCGGTGAACCCGGCGAACGCGGCGGCCCGGCCGGGGGAGAGCGGCACCTGGTGCACGGCCCGCAGCGCCTCGTGCTTGAGGTGGCGTACCGTCTCCCGGTCGATGAGCAGGTCACCGCGCAGCACGCCGTCGTTGAGCGCCCGTGCCCGGGTGACGCACCGGTCGGCGGTACGGCGTAGCTCGCCCGTGAGGTACGCGTACTCCGGGATCGCCTCCACCCTCAGGTGCATGGGATCGGGGTAGCGCCGGGAACCGGGCCGGTACGGCGAGGGGTCCGGCAGCGGACCGGGCTCCATCGCGTGCAGCGGACCGAGCTGCACGAAGTCCGCCCCGAGTGCCCGGCCCGACCAGGACGCCAGCTCCGCCAGGTCACCGAGGTCGCCCATGCCCCAGGAGCGGCGCGAGAGCACCGAGTACAGCTGGACGAGGAACCCCCAGTGCCGTCCCGCCGGCCCGGCCAGCCGCTCCGGTACGACGAGGAGCGGCGCGGACCGGCTCCGCCCCGGCGCGGTGACGTGCAGGGTGTGCCGGCCGACGGGCAGGGCCCCGGAAAGGGCGGCGGCGCCCCCTCCTTCGAGCTCCACCTCGGCCGTGGCGTCGCCGGGCAGGCCGAGCGGGGGCACGGCACCCCCGCGTACGACGACGCACTCGGGCAGCAGCCGGGCCGCCGCACGCTCGCGGTGGGCCGCGAGGGCGGCGCGGGCCGCCGCGCCGGTGGCCGAGTCCACACCGCACGCGGCGAGCACGGCCACGAGGGTGTCGGGGGACACCTCCACCCGCCGCCCCCGGTCCGTGGTGTAGGCGGTGGCTATGCGGTGGGCGCGGGCCAGCTCGCGCAGCACATCGGTCATGAGGGCTCCTTGGGGACGCCGAAGAGGCGTTCCAGGACGACGGCGACACCGTCCTCGTCATTGCTCGGCGCTATCTCGTCGGCCACGGCCCGCAGCGCCGGGTGCGCGTTGGCCACGGCCACGCCGTGTCCTGCCCAGGCCAGCAGCGGCAGGTCGTTGGGCATGTCGCCGAACGCCACGGTCTCCGCCGCGTCGTAGCCGAGGAGCTTCGCGGCCCGCTCCACCCCGGCCGCCTTGGTGGTGCCCGCCGGCAGCACCTCCACCATTCCCCGCACCGAGTGCACCACGGTGACCCGGTCCCCGCACAGCGCCCGCGTCACGGACTCGACCTCGTCCTCCGGCACGCCGGTGTGGTGCAGGACGAGCTTGTCGATGGGGTCCGTCCACAGCAGGCCGCGGTCGGCCGTGACGTCCCAGCCGTGGCGGACGCGTTCGCCGAACCGGGGGGTGACCTTGAAGCGGCTCTCCGGCGGCGCGGTGACCACGCCGAGTTCCATGGGCCCGAGGGCCGCCTCGACGCGTTCCACCACCTCCCGGGCGAGGCCGAGGTCGAGCGAGGCCGAGCTGAGCAGCCGGTCGGCTCCGGCGTCGTAGAGCTGCGCGCCCTGCCCGCACACGGCGAGCCCCCGGTAGCCGAGCGCGGCCAGGTACTGCTTGCAGGCCGCGGCGGGTCTTCCGGTGACCACGAGATGCCGGGCCCCGGCCTCGGCCGCCCGGGCGAGGGCGCGCAGGGTCCGGGCGGAGACGGTCTGGTCGCTGCGCAGCAGGGTGCCGTCGAGATCGGTCGCCACCAGCCGGAACGGCGGACGCTCCGCGAGGGCGTCGCCGGGCAGGGTGTCCCAGGTGACCCGCCCGGAGTCCAGGGTCAGCAGGGCGAGCGGACGGTGTCCGGCGGGGGAGCCGGGCAGGGGGCCCCGGAACACGCCGTCCCCGACGGGAGTCAGGGCCGCCAGCACCATGCCGGTGTCCGCGGGTACGGCCTCGTCGGAGGCGAACGCCTCGGCGCGCGACTCCCCTCGCGTGGCGGGAGCGACGGTGCCGGGCACCGCGATCTCCACGTGCCGCGCGTGCGGGTGCCGGTACTCCAGCAGCCGGCCGCCCGCCGCGTCCGGGAGCACCCGGTACCGTGCGCGCACCCGGGCCGCCCAGTCCTCCCGCCCGGCCGCCCGGGCCGTCTCGGCGCACCGCACGAAGTCGGCCCGGGCGTACGCGGCTTCGAAAAGCCGCTCGTACGCCGGCCCGTCCAGGGGAGCGCAGCGTCCGTAGGCCGCGGTGTCGCCCAGCTCCGCGGCGGACCGTGCGACGAGGTGCCGGTGCCGGGACCAGGCGGCGGCGGGCAGGGCGTCGAACCAGCCGTACCGTACGGCGTCCTCGACGGGGAACGGCCGGGGCCGGTCGCGCAGCAGGTCCGCGAAGGCCGAAAGACGCCGGTCCGCGCTGCGCGCCCAGGTGAACGCGCGTGCCGTCGCACGGGAGTTGGCCGACAGCCGGGCGTAGTCGCCGGGGGCCGTGCGGCGCAGCGCCACGGCCTGGCGGATGCGCTCGGCGAGCGCGGCGGCCAGGGCGGGGTCGTCGTCGCGGAACGAGCCGGGCAGCGACAGGCCGGTCGCCCTCGGGTCGTCCGCGGGCAGCGCGTGCCCGAAGTGCGCGGTGACGGTCTGCGCGGTCGCGACCGGCACCGCCCCGCAGGCCATCGCCTCGGCCTGGGCGATGAGGAAGCCGTCCAGCTCGAACTTGGAGGGGAACACACAGAAGTCGGCACACGCGGCCTGCTCGAACAGCGTGTCCTCGTCGGCCAGGCGCCAGTCCAGGTGCACGCGGCCCGGGAAGCGGTCGGCGACGCTCTGGAAGTAGGCGTTGGCGGCCGGGGCGGTCGGCCCGGCGCCGCCGTGGGTGGCGAACCGCAGCACGAACGCGGCTTCCGTACCGCCCGCCAGGACCTCCTCGACGGCGCGTACCAGTTCCAGCTGGCCCTTGTGGTGCACCGCGTAGCGGGCGGCGTGGTAGAAGACGGGCAGCGACGCGTCGAGGCCGAGGCCCCGCAGGACCGCGTCACGGTCCACGGCACGTGGATCCCGGGCCAGCCAGCTGTCGGATATCCCGCAGCCTCCCGTGAACAGCTTCGCGGCCCGCTCGCGCAGCATCCGGGACACCGGCAGGGCCTGGAACAGCGACTCGAACGGGGTGTCCCGGAAGGTGCTGTAGTGGTCGCGCTGGCCCGGCGAGACGAAGTCGACCAGATCCGCGTGGGCCAGGATCAGCGGCAGGAAGGCGATGTGGTCCGGCCCGGCCTCCACGTGCATCCGGGTGCCGGCCAGGACCCGCGCCATGACCGCCTCCGGGCTGTCCTCGGCCGGCAGCGGTGCCGCGAACGCGTCCAGGTCCGCGTCGACGCCGAACAGGCGCAGCACCCGCTCCACCTGCGGGCGGTACACCGCCTGGGCGACGGGCGCGTTGGCCGCGACCGTGCTCACCGTCCGCAGGGCCGGATCGCCGGCGAACAGCGGCGGCAGCAGGTAGTGGTAGTACGGCTCGAAGCCGTGGACCACCGCGTCCTCGCCCCGCAGGCAGCGCCGGATGAAGTGGGCGCCCGCGACCTGGAACACGAGCGGCTTGAAGTACGCCAGATCCCTGCCCTCGGTGCCGGGCGGCGGATACAGCCGGTCGGGGAGCAGATCCAGGAAGGCGTCGGACAGGAAGTACACGTCGACGCCGTCCTTGCGCAGCCGGTGGGCCCGGGTGGTGAGGTCCAGGCCGATCTCCGCCGGGTGGTCCGGCCACGCCTTGGGGTCCGGTACCAGCGGCACGCGGTGCTCGTGGACGTAGGGGAGGTCCTCGATCGGATGGTCCCGCCGCAGCGTCTCGAGGAGCCCGTGGGCGGGAGTGACCAGCGAGACGCGGTGACCGCGGGCCGCGTACTCCCGCGACAGGTTCCACACCAGCGGGGACAGTCCGCCGCGCATCAGGCGGTTGTCGAACCCCCCGCACTCGTAGGCGAAGTGGATGATGTGCACGGGCGCGGCCCTCACCGGTCGCCCGCGGCGCGCGCGGCGGCCGCGCGCAGCCCCGGCAGGTCGATGAACTCGGTGTGGGTGCCGACGCTCCCGCACACGAAGGCGCCGGCCACCGAACCGCTCAGCACGCACTCCTCCAGCGGGCGCCCCTCGAACCAGGAGTGCAGGAACGCGGTGACGAAGGCGTCCCCGGCGCCGTTGCTGTCCACCACCGGACGCTCGGGGCGCACGGCGGGGAAGTGGCGGACCTCCGTGCCGCCCCGCTCCAGCACATGGCAGCCGTCGGCACCGTCGGTCGCGACCACGAACCGGGCCCGGCCCTCGTCGAGGATCATCCGCAGCACGCTCTCCAGCCGGTCGTGGATCGCCGCCGCGCTCAGGAAGACGTAGTCGGAGTTGAGGGCGTAGTGGCGGTGGTGCGGGTTGTGCCCGTCCCAGTCGTGCAGATCGGTGGAGCTGGTCACGCCGAGCCGGTGGACGTCCCCGTACATGTCCTGGTTGTGGCCGATGATCGACAGGTGGACGTGGGCCGACCGCTCCAGGAACGGCAGGTAGAAGTCGCGGGGCAGCCTGAGGCCGGCGGGATGGCGGCCGTCGTAGAAGGAGAAGCGGCGGCCCCGCGGGTCCACCAGGTTCGCCGAGCGCGGGGTGCCGTGCGGCGAGATCAGGTGGCTGAAGTCGAGCCCCTGGCGCGCGTAGTGCTCCAGCACCATGCGCCCCTGCGGGTCGTCGCCGAGGAAGTCGATGAACTTGGTGCGCAGCCCGAGCGCGTGCCAGCCCAGCGCGACACCGTTGCCGGTGTGCCCTACGTAGTCCTTCAGCGGCTCCACGAAGACCGAGTCGCCCGGCGGTACGCGCAGCTCGTCCACGCGCACGATGGTGTCCACCCCGACCCCGCCGACCACCAGGACGTCGTAGTCGGCCGGGCGCCCGGCGCGGGTGTGGTGTTGGGGCAGGGTCATGCGCTCACTCCTTCGGCAACGTGCTGAACGCGTCCGTCCTCCAGGACGACCGCTCCGTCGATGTCGGCGCCGGGCGGTATGACCGCGCCGGAAAGCACCACGCTGCGGCGCACCCGGGCACCCGCGCCGATCCGCACGCCGGGGAAGATCACGCTGTCGTGCACGAGCCCGGCGTTGGCGAGGTCCGCGGGGACCACCGACGTACGTACTCCCGGCGCGTCGGCGACCCAGCGCCGCCCGACCCCCGGCCGCACCGTCCGCGGCATCCGCCCGAGGGGCAGGGGTGCCCGGGGCCCGGCGGCCAGCGCCAGGTGGGCGCGGTGGTAGCGCTCGACGGTGCCGATGTCCTCCCAGTGGCCGTGCACCTCGTGGCCGCGGATGTGCTCCCCGGCGGCGAGCATCGCGGGAATCACGTCCCGGCTGATGTCGTGCTGCCAGTCGGTGCCGTCCAGCTCGGTCAGGTACCGGCGCAGCACGGCGGCGTCGAAGACGCAGAACGCGGCGAAGACCAGGTCGGAGGTGGGGTTCTCGGGCTTCTCCGTGAACTCGGTCAGCCGGCCGCCGTCATCGAAGCGGACCATGCCGAACAGGTGCACCCAGCGCATGTCGATCCGCTGGTAGGCGACGGTCAGCGCCGCGCCGGAGGCCCGGTGCTCCTCGACCAGCGGGCCGTAGTCGTACCGGTAGACGTGGTCCGCGTGCAGGACGAGGACGTCCCGGGTGCCCTCGGTGAAGACGTACTCCGCCTTGCGGAGCAACGCGTCGGCCGTGCCCCGCTCCAGTGGCCAGGTGCGCGGCGGCAGCGCGGCGGGCAGGTGCCGGCCGGCGTAGGCGCCGTCGTACGGACCGAAGCGCACCCGGAAGCCGGGGCCGGTGTTCCACGTCCGGTGCAGGTCGTCCATCAGCAGCCGCTCCTCGTACTGGGGCAGCAGCAGCACCTCCGGAAGGCCCGAGGCGCGGGCGTTGGCCAGGCTGAAGTCGATGAGCCGGCAGGTGCCCCCGTAGGGGACCAGCGGCTTGAGCCGTCCCGTGCCGAGCGGGCCCATCCGGCGTCCCTCACCGCCCGCCAGCAGCACCGCGCGGACCGTGCTCAGATCAGCCATGACGCACCTCGTCCCAGGTCACCCGGCCGGTGGACAGAGTGAGCAGCAGCCGGCCGGCGGGGCTCGGAGCCTCGCCCACGAAGGTCCCCGGCGCCGTCCGTTCCAGGGTGCGCACCTCGGGCAGGGCCCGGCCGGGGCCCCGCCGGGGCTCGACGACCTCCACCCGTTCGGCGTGCGGGAGCCGGTACTCCAGCCGTCCGTCGCCGAGGATCCGGGACCGGTCGCGCAGCCGGGCGGCTTCCGCCGCGGGCACCGCGCCGGGGAGCCGGTCGAGCACCCGCTCGCAGGCGGCGAAGTCGGCCCGCTCCCAGGCGGCGCGGAACATCGCCGTCGCGGCGTCCGCGTCGAAGGGCGCACGGCGTTCGTACGCCGCGATGTCACCGTGTGCGAGCGCGGCGGCGGTGGTGACCGACGCGTCCGGCAGCAGGCCGAACCAGCCGTGCCGCGACGCCAGTTCGGTCGACAGGGCGGCGGGCCGGCCCTCCCACAGGCCGGTGAACGCCGCCAGGTGCAGGTCGGCGCAGTGGTCCCAGGTGAAGACCCGGGCGACGGCCGCGGCCCGCTCGGACAGCTCGCGGTAGCGACCGGGTTCCTCCGACCACAGGGCCGCCGCCTGCCGGATGCGCTCCGCCAGCGCGGAGGTGAGCAGGTCGTCGTCCTCCGCGAAGGAGCGGTTCACCGCGAACCCGGTCGTGGTCTGCGGGCCGTCGGCGTGCCGGAAGTGCTCCATGCCGCGCTGGTCCGTGGCGATCGGCACCGCGCCCACGGCCATGGCCTCGCCCTGCGCGATCAGGAAGGTGTCCATCTCGAACTTGGAGGGGAACAGGGCGAAGTCGCAGGCGGCGGCGTAGGAGAAGACCCGCTCCTCCTCGACGCGTTCCCACTCGAAGTGCAGGCGGCCCGGATGGCGGGCGGCCACCTCGTGGAAGAAGGGGTCGTCGATGCCGTTGCCGGAGATGCAGCGGATGACGAAGTTGGCCTCCAGGCCCTCGCCCAGCACCCGGTCCACGGCCCGCATCAGCTCCACCTGGCCCTTGTGGTGGACCGCGTAGCGGGCGTTGTGGAAGAACGTCGGCAGGGCGGGGTCCAGGCCCAGGCCGCCGAGCACCTCCGCCCGGTCCACGCCGGCCGGGTCCCAGGCCAGCCACTGGTCGGAGATGGCGCAGCCGCCGACGAACATCTTGTGGGCGTTGCGCCGCACCACGTCGGCGATGGGCAACTGCCGGAACAGTGCCTCGAACGGCGTGTCCCGGAACCCCGCGTAGAAGTCGAGCTGGCCGGACGACAGGAAGTCGATCAGGTCGGCGTGCTCGGCGGTCAGCTCGTAGATCGCCACGTGGTCCGGCGGGTAGGTGTAGTGCAGGTGGGTGAGCTGCTGGTACTGCACGATCGCCGCGGGCGCGTCGGTATCGGGCTCGGGGTCCGGCAACTCGACTTCCACGCCGAGCAGTTCGAAGAGGCGCTCCACCTCCGGCCGGTACACCTTCTTGGCGATCGGCATGTTGCTCTGCACGTTGCTGACGACCAGCTTCGTCGGATCGTCCCGCAGGGCGGCCGGCAGCAGGTAGTGGTAGTACGGCTCGTGCGCGTGGACGACGGCCTTCTCGCCGCCGAACCAGCCGCGCAGGAAGCGCACGCTGTCCGCCTGGAACACCAGGGGCTTGAAGAACACCAGGTCCCGGCCCTTGGCGGAGTACGGCGGGTAGAACGTGTCGGGCAGGCGGTTCAAGTACTCGTTGGCCAGGAAGTACAGGTCTACGCCCGCCAGCCGGATGCGGTGGGCGGTGGTGCGCAGCGCCAGGTCGGCCTGTGCGGGGAAGCCCTGCCAGACGCGGGGGTCGAGGGCCACCGGCAGGGTGTAGGCGTCCTCGTAGGGCAGGTCCTCCACCTCGTAGCGCCGGCGCAGGTCGTCGAGCCGGCCGTGGGCGGGGGTGACGATGGAGACCCGGTGTCCCCGGGCGGCGAAGGCCCTGGACAGGTTCCACAGGTACACGGACGTGCCGCCCTGCAGGAAGGTGTGGTCGAATCCGCAGCACTCGAAGTACGTCTCGATGATGTGCATCCTGGGCGCGTTCACGACGGTCATGTCCTCGCGGGAGTCGTCGGGGCGGGGGAGGCCAGCGCGAGCGCGTGGCGCAGGTCGATCGCGGCGTGGTAGGGCCGGGCGTGGTCGTGGTTGTAGCCCAGCTCGTGCAGGAGCCGGCGCAGGTACAGCAGCCGCCGCAGCGGGTCGTCGGTGGCGGGGCCGAGCAGCAGGCGCAGTACGCGCTCGCGCCAGAGGTCGGCGGCGCGGAAGACGTTCTCCAGCACGGCCCGGTCCGCGGGCGGCAGACCGGGCGCGCCGTCCAGGGAGCCGTACATGGTCTCCGTCGAGTCGACGCCGAGCCGGCGGGAGCTCTCGAAGGCGGCCTCGTCGGCGGCGAAGTACTCCAGTGCGCGCCGCACGGCGACGAGATCCTGCACGGGGGACTGGGCGGCGTACTCCGGGTCGTCGGGTGACAGGGCGGGCGTGGACAGGTCGATGACGCTCATGCGCCAGGTGCCGTCGGCCGCGTCGGCGCACAGCAGGTGCGACAGGTGCAGGTCGCCGTGGCAGGGGCCGGCGCCGGGAGCCGTCGTCCGGCCGTCCAGCTCGCGCCCGAGACGGTCGAGCTCGGCGGCGAGGGCGTCGAAGGCGGCCGCGCGCGCGGCCCGGGGGAGGGGCGCGTCGGTCCGGGCCAGCTCGGCCAGCCGCGCCGAGGACCGCGC
Organism: Streptomyces sp. NPDC038707; assembly: GCF_040636485.1. Lineage (NCBI taxonomy): Bacteria > Bacillati > Actinomycetota > Actinomycetes > Kitasatosporales > Streptomycetaceae > Streptomyces > Streptomyces sp. NPDC038707. The sequence continues at coordinate 15,751 of NZ_JBEZUP010000022.1, read as the reverse complement.
GAGGGCGTCCGCCACCGGGTACCCGGCGGCGGGGGTGCCCAGGCGTGCCGCCAGGTCCCTGTGAAAGCCGCGCAGGAAAGCCCCGGCGGCGCGCAACCTGGCCTCCAGCGGCACGAGATGGGCGTGGACGAGCCGTTCCGGCACGGCGCCGTCCGCGAGCCGTGGCCACAGGGAGCGCAGGTTCTCGCGCAGCGGCGCGTCGATCCCCCGGCCCGGGGCATGGCGGTAGAGGACCCCCACGGGGTGCCGGGTCCCGTGCACGGGGTCCGTGTAGGTGTAGTCCCCGGCCCACTCGGGCGTGTGACCGGTGCCGCTCATCAGGCGCAGCAGTTCGGGTTCGTGGACCGCCCGGTCCACGCTCCGGTAGGTCTTGTGGAGGTAGGCGGAGCCGTTCACCTCCACCAGGGACAGGGAGTTGGAGGACCAGCCCTGGTCGAAGGGGAGCCACCGGACCTCCCCGGCCGGTGCCGAGGGCGCCCGGCGGAAGTCCAGCTGTCCGCCGCCGCTGGTGCGCAGCCGTGCGCCGGTGAGCACACGGCGCACGGCCGCGAGTCCGTGCGGCCCGTCGTCGGGGGCCGTGGTGAGGGCGCCCGACGGCGCGCGGCGCGCGGTCAGGAAGATCCGTTCGCCCGAGGCGGGTCCGCCGGCCGCGGCCACCACCAGCAGCAACTCGCCGGAGTCCAGTTCGGCATGGTCGACCGCCCGGTACCGGTCGGCCGCCCGCAGATCGCGCGGCATCCACGGCGCGCCGCGCAGCAGGGGTTCGAGGTCATCGTCGCGGATCACGTGCTTGTTCAACTCCCGGTCATTTCATAGGCGTTGATGCCGTGCCGCCAGACGGTCAGGGCGACGGCGAGGGCTCCGGCGGTCACCACCGGCAGCCAGACCACCCCTGAGGCGGCACCGGTCAGCAGGTACACGCACGGCACGTACGAGGTGAAGGCGAACGGGAGCACCCAGGTCAGTACGGCGCGCAACGAGGGGTGGTAGATGTCCAGCGGGTACGCGGCGAACTCGGACACCTGGTTCGCCGCGTACATCGACGGCAGACTGGTGACCGTCCAGAAGGACAGCGACGCGAACAGCAGCTTCACCGAGGCGTGGATCAGGGCGCCGCACAGCACGAGGAACGGGACCGCGAGCCACTGCACCGCGGTGAGGCTGAGGCCCAGCTCGCTGCCGGACCAGCCCACCAGCACGGCACCCACGGCGAGTTCACCGAGTCCGTCGGGATGGAAGAAGCGCTCCGACAGCAGCGAGAACAGCGGGTTCACGGGGCGGATCAGATAGCGGTAGAACTCGCCGCGCTGGACCAGCTTGCGGCCCAGTTCCCACAGCTGGTCCGTGAAGAGGTGATCCAGGCCGCGCGGCAGCAGCGAGAAGCCCAGCAGGAACAGCACCTCGTGATAGGTCCAGCCGTCCACCGCGGGCACCTGCCGGAAGACCAGCCCCACCACGGCCGTCTGGAGCCCCACGCGGACCAGGAAGGCCCCCGCCCCCAGGGCGAAGTCCATCCGGTACGCGCTCAGCCGGTGCAGCCCGACCCCGCCGAGGAAGAAGGCCAGCCGCACATGGCGCCACACCGTGCCGGTCATCCGCCGAGCACCTCCAGACGGCTCAGCGAGGCCCGCCACAGCACGCCGGTGAGCAGCGCCAGAGCGGCCACCCAGCCGATCTGCCGGGCGAGCACGCCGGCCGCGCCGGCCACCCCGTCGTAACGGCCGAGCAGCAGGGTGAGCGGCCCGTCGACCATGCCCCTGAACGGCAGCGCGGACGCCAGTGCGGCCAGCCACCCCGGCATCAGGGCGAGGGGCACCAGTTGTCCGGCGAAGAAGGCGACCACGCTCTGCTTCACCATCCGCACCCCCCAGGTGTTCGTGGTGACGAAGCCCGTCATCCCGGTCAGCAGGTTCACGAGGAAGGCGAGCAGCACGGACAGCGCGGTGGACACCGCGAACAGCACGACGTCCACGGGCCGCGGCGCGGTGAGCGGCACCAGCAGCGCGAACAGCACGAGCACGGGGACGCCGACCAGCACGGCGTTGGCCGCGACCACCGGCAGGGACGCGAAGAACCGCATCAACGGGTAGCTGACGGGCCGCACCAGCATGACGGCGACGTCACCGCGGTAGACCTCGGCGGCGACCTCGTCGTCCACCCGGTTGGCGTGCAGGACCTGCAGCACCTGCGCCACCAGGAGGTAGGTGGTGATGCTCTCGGCGGTGAAGCCGCCCGGCCCGCCGCCGGGCGGGGCGCCCGCGTACACCGCCCGCCACAGGAACACGGTGATCGCCGCGCCGGCGGCGGCCGTGATCCCGGTGGTCACGAACGTCGACCGGTACTGGAGCAGGGACTGGAGCCCTCCGGTGGCGAACGGCAGGTAACGCCGGACACGGGCGGACGGGACGCGGCGCCCGGGGACCTCCTCCCGTGGCGGACGCGGGCCGGTCATGCCGTGCCTTCCCGGTGTCCGTCGGGGGCCCCGGCGGGCGGGGACTCCCGGTGGCCGCCGTAGATCCTGCGCAGGACGTCCTCCAGGTCGGGTTCGGGCGCGTAGCAGTCCGCCAGGTCGAAGCGGTCGAGCAGGAAGCCGAGCACCTCTCGGGAGGTGAACCGGTCCGCCGGGTAGTCGACCCTGATCCGGCCGTCCTCCACGGACGCGGCACTCACCCCGGGCAGCCCCCGCTCGATCTCCGCGCGGACGGGCCCGGGATCCGGCCGGCCCCGGTGGTCGAACACGACCGAGCGCCGGTCGGCGGTGCGCAGCAGATCCCGGATGCTGCCCTGGTGCACCACCCGCCCCCGGTCCACGACCAGCGCGCTGTCGCAGATGGCGGCGATGTCCGCGAGGTCGTGGCTGGTGAGCACGACGGTCGTGCCCAGTTCCGCGTGGACACGGTTGACCAACTGCCGTACCGCGTCCTTGAGCACCATGTCGAGCCCGATGGTCGGCTCGTCCCAGAAGACGACCGCCGGATCGTGCAGCAGGCTCGCCGCGATCTCGGCCCGCATCCGCTGTCCCAGGCTCAACTGGCGCACGGGCGTGGTCCCGAGGGCGTCGATGTCCAGCAACTCCCGGTACAGGGCGAGATTGCGGTGGTACACCGCGTCGGGGATGTCGTAGATCCGGCGCAGGATGCGGAACGAGTCCGGTACGGACAGGTCCCACCAGAGCTGACTGCGCTGCCCGAACACCACCCCTATGCCACGGGCGTTGGCCTGCCGGTGCCGGTACGGCTCGATGCCGCGGACCAGACAGCGCCCGCTGGTGGGTGTCATGATCCCGGTGAGCATCTTGATCGTGGTCGACTTGCCCGCCCCGTTGGCCCCGATGTACGCCGTCTTCGCGCCGGCCGGGATCGTGAAGGACACGCCGTCGACCGCGCGGACGAGGCGGTGTTCGCGGGTGAAGAGGGTGGCCAGACTGCCGGCCAGGCCAGGCTTGCGCTCGGCGAGCCGGAACTCCTTGACGAGGTTCTCCGCGACGATCACGACAGCACCCGCTCCAGGGCCTGTTCCAGCAGTCCCACGCCCTCGTGCAGGAGCGGCTCGTCGATGGTGAAGGGCGGTGCCAGCCGCAGGATGTGTCCGCCCAGGGCGACTCTGAGGCCGAGGTCGAGGGCGGTGCTGTAGACGGCCCGCGCGAGGTGCGGTGCGGGGGTGCGGCTCGCCCGGTCGGTGACGAACTCCAGTCCGTACAGCAGCCCGAGGCCGCGTACGTCCCCGAGGCTCTCGAAACGGCCCGCGAGGGCGTTCAGCCGTTCGTGCAGCAGCTCGCCGAGGACCCGTACGCGCTCGATCAGGCGGTCGCGTTCGACGACCTCCAGCGTGGCCCGGGCCGCCGCGATGCCGAGCGGGTTGCCCGCGTACGTCGACGCGTAGGCGCCGGCTCCGGACGCCGCCGGATGGTGCAGCAGATCGGCCCGCCCCGCCAGCACGGCGAACGGGAATCCGCTGGCCAGTCCCTTGGACAGGGTCACCAGATCGGGTTCGAGGCCGAACTGCTCGCTCGCCAGGAACGTGCCCGTGCGGCCGCCGCCCGTGAGCACCTCGTCGGCCACCAGCAGGACGCCGCCCGACCGGCAGGCGTCGGCGATCTGCTCCCAGTAGCCCGGGGGCGGCACGATGACACCGGCGGCGCCGAGGACCGGTTCGAAGACCAGCGCGGAGATGTTCGGCTTGTCGGCGATGTGCTTGCGCACGAGCGAGGCACACCGCACCCCGCAGGAGGGATAGGTGAGTTCCAGCGGGCAGCGGTAGCAGTAGGCCGAGTACCCGAGGACGGAGTTGCCGGCGAAGGACTGGTGGCCCACGTCCCAGTGCACCAGCATCCGCGCGCCCGTCGTCTTGCCGTGGAAGCCCCCGCGCAGCGCGCCGATCCGGTTGCGGCCCGGTGCGGCGGTGGCCTGCACCACGCGCAGCGCGGCCTCGACGACCTCCGCGCCGGTGGAGAACAGCGCGTAGGTGTCCAGCCGCTCCGGCAGCAGCCCGGCCAGCAGTTCCAGCAGGGCGGCCCGGTCCGGCGTCGCCGAGTCGTGCACGTTCCACAGGCGCCGGGCCTGTTCGGTGAGCGCCGCCACGACCTCGGGATGGCCGTGTCCCAGCGACTGGGTCAGGGTGCCCGCCGCGAAGTCCAGGTACTGGTTGCCGTCGAGGTCCGTGAGGACCGGGCCACGCCCCTCGGCGAAGACCCGGCGCCCGACGGCGGCCTCCTCGGAGGCGCCCGGAGCCAGATGCCGGGCCTCCCGCGCCAGCCGTTCCCGCTGGTGCCGAGCCGTCATCGCGGCCCACCTCCTTCTGTGCGAACTGCTGGTGCGAACAGCGCCGTTGGGCGGTGCCGGAGTGAGTCAAACACCAACGCGGCACCGTATGCAAGAAGTTGCTGAAAGTTGCGGAACGACCTTGCGCCCCTGGTGCGGCGTCTGCTTGAGTCGGGGACAGCTCCACCGGTGACACCGCGACTCTCGCTCAAGGAGACATCCGTGAGACCACAGATCCAGTCCCCGCCGCGACACCGGTGCCCGGGATGAAAGCCCTGGTACTGGCGGGTGGTACCGGCAGCCGGCTGCGGCCGTTCACCCACACGAGCGCCAAGCAGCTCCTCCCCCTCGCCAACAGACCGGTGGTGCACTACGCCCTGCAGGCGATAGCCGAGGCGGGCATCGAAGAGGTCGGCGTGGTGGTCGGCCGGCACGGGGACGAGGTCCGCCGCGCGATCGGCGACGGCTCGGCCTTCGGTCTGAGCATCGCCTATCTGCACCAGCCCCGGCCCCTGGGACTCGCCCACGCGGTCGCGGTCGCCCGCGCCTTCCTCGGAGACGACGACTTCCTGCTGTACCTCGGGGACAACCACCTGGAGGACGGCGTCGCGGGATTCGTCCGGCGCGCCGCCGCGCACCGGGACGCCGCCCGGCTGCTGCTCACCCCGGTGCCCGACCCCACCGCCTTCGGCGTCGCGGAAGTCGACGGCGACGGGGTGGTGCGGCGACTGGAGGAGAAGCCGGAACGGCCCCGCAGCGATCTGGCCCTGGTCGGCGTCTACGTCTTCACCCCGGCCGTGCACGAGGCGGTGCGCGCCATCCATCCCTCCGGGCGCGGCGAGCTGGAGATCACCCACGCGGTGCAGTGGATGATCGACCGCGGTCTGCCGGTGCGCGCGGAGACGACCACCCGGCCGTGGCGCGACACCGGCAGCGTCGAGGACCTGCTGGAGGCGAACCGGCACGTCCTGGACCGGGTGGAGGGGCGGGTGGACGGCAAGGTCGATCCGGACAGCGTGCTGGTGGGCCGGGTCCGCATCGCGGACGGTGCCGTGGTGCGCGGATCACGGATCGTCGGTCCCGTGGTGGTCGGGGCGGGCGCCGTCATCAACAACTCCAGCGTCGGCCCGTACACCGCCATCGCCGAGGACTGCCGGATCGAGGACAGCGCGATCGAGTTCTCGGTGCTCCTCCAGGGCGCGTGCGTCGAAGGGGCCGCACGGATCGAGCGGTCGCTCATCGGCCGGGAGGCCGTGGTGACCGCCGCGCCCCGCCCGCCCCGCGCCCACCGTCTCGTGCTCGGCGACCACAGCAAGGTGCAGCTCACCTCATGACCTCACGCATCCTCGTCACCGGCGGAGCCGGCTTCATCGGATCCGCCTACGTCCGCGCGCTGCTCGGCCCCGCGGGGCCGCCCGGTGTCACGGTCACGGTCCTGGACAAGCTCACCTACGCGGGCAGCCCCGCCCGCCTCGACCCGGTGCGCGGCCACCCCGGCCTGACCTTCGTGCACGGCGACGTCTGCGACACCGCGACGGTCCGGCGGCTGGCGGCCGGGCACGACGAGATCGTGCACTTCGCGGCGGAGTCGCACGTCGACCGCTCCATCGCGGACGGCACCGGTTTCACCCACACCAACGTGCTGGGCACCCACACGCTCCTGGACGCCGCGCTGCGGCACGGGGTGCGGACCTTCGTGCAGATCTCCACCGACGAGGTCTACGGCTCGATACCCGAGGGGGCCGCACGGGAGGAGGACCAGCTCAGACCCAGCTCGCCGTACGCGGCCTCCAAGGCGGCGGCCGACCTCGTCGCGCTGGCCCACCACCACACCCACGGCCTGGACGTCCGGGTGACCCGCTGCTCCAACAACTTCGGCCCCTACCAGCATCCCGAGAAGGTCGTCCCGCGCTTCATCGCCACCCTGCTGAGCGGCGGTGACCTGCCGGTGTACGGCGACGGGCGGCAGGTGCGCGACTGGCTGCACGTGGACGACCACGTCCGGGCGGTGGAGCTGGTGCGCACGGCGGGACGGCCGGGGCAGACGTACAACATCGGGGGCGGCACCTCGCTGACCAATCTCGACCTCGCACACCGTCTGCTCCGGTGGTGCGGAGCGGGCCCGGAACGCATCACGCACGTCGAGGACCGCAAGGGGCACGACCGGCGGTACGCGGTGGACCACAGCAAGATCACCGCGGAGCTGGGATACCGGCCACGCGTCGGTTTCGAGACGGCACTGGCCGCCACGGCGGACTGGTACCGGACCCACCGGGCCTGGTGGGAGCCCTTGCTGGAGTCCGTGTGACCCCGACCGCTCGGCCGGGCGCGTCGGGGACGCACCGGGTGCGAACCCCGCGGCCGGGGGCCGGAGTTCGTCGAACGTAACACTCTGAAAACCGTTGCGAAAGACTTTCCGCGCAGCTCCTTCAACTATTGCCTGCTCAACTGCCATTTCTGCGCGAGGGGTTGACCTGCGGTGAGCGGCGCCGTACGGTCTCGACCGCAATTTCTTGCAGAAAGAACCAGTGAACGGCCTTACCTGGCATGGCGCGTTGTCGACCGAGGCTGACTCCGGTACACCCCACTTCCCCACTGGAGCAACCATGGCCCGAAAGACCGTGGCCGCTGCACTCGCCCTTCTGGCGGGAGCCGCTGTGGCCGTCACGGCACCGACGCCGGCGCAAGCGAGCGCGCCCGGCGCCAAGGACGTCACCGCGGTGATGTTCGAATGGAACTTCAAGTCCGTCGCCAAGGCCTGCACGGACCGGCTGGGCCCCGACGGGTACGGCTACGTCCAGGTCTCCCCGCCGAACGAACACATCCAGGGCCCCTCCTGGTGGACGGCCTACCAGCCGGTCAGCTACAAGATCGGCACCAAGCTGGGCAACCGCGCGGACTTCAAGAACATGGTGGACACCTGTCACGCCGCAGGCGTCAAGGTGGTCGCCGACACCGTGATCAACCACATGGCGAACGCCTCCGGCACCGGCACCGCCGGGTCGTCCTTCAGCAAGTACAACTACCCCGGCACGTACTCCGCGGCCGACATGGACGACTGCACCACGAGCATCAGCAACTACGCCGACCGCTGGAACGTCCAGCACTGCGAGATGGGCGGCCTGCCCGACCTCGACACCGGCGAGGAGTACGTCCGCAAGACCATCGCGGGCTACCTGAACGACCTGCTGTCCCTCGGCGTCGACGGCTTCCGCGTCGACGCCGCCAAGCACATCCCCGAGGACGACCTCGCCAACATCAAGTCCCGCCTGACCAACCCCGGCGTGTACTGGAACCAGGAGACCATCGGCGCCCCCGGCGAGGCGGTCCAGCCGCCCGAGTTCTACAACACGGGCGACGTCCAGGAGTTCCGCTACGCCTACGACCTCAAGCGCGTCTTCACCAACGAGAAGCTCGCCGAACTGAAGAACTTCGGCGAGGCCTGGGGCTACGTCTCCAGCGCCAAGGCGTCCGTCTTCGTCACCAACCACGACACCGAACGCAACGGAGGCAGCCTCACCTACAAGGACGGCAGCCGGTACACCCTCGCCCACGTCTTCATGCTGGCCTGGCCCTACGGCTCACCCGATGTGCACTCCGGCTACGAGTTCAGCGACAAGGACGCCGGCGGCCCGAACAACGGTCAGGTCAACGCCTGTTACACCGACGGCTGGAAGTGCCAGCACGCCTGGCGCGAGATAGCGAGCATGGTCAAGCTCCGCAACACGGCAGCCGGTACGGCCGTGACCGACTGGTGGGACAACGGCAACAACCAGATCGCCTTCGGCCGCGGCGACAAGGCGTACGTCGTCATCAACCACGAGGGCTCCCCCCTCACCCGCACCTTCCAGACCTCGCTGCCCGCCGGGAGCTACTGCGACGTGCAGAGCGGCAAGGGGGTGACCGTCGACTCGTCCGGCCGGTTCACGGCCACCCTGGGCGCCGACTCCGCCCTCGCCCTGCACGTCGGGGCCAAGAACTGCGACACCACCGTCGACCCCGACCCCGATCCCGCCACCGGAGCCTCGTTCCACGTCAACGCCACCACCCAGTGGGGCCAGGACATCTACGTCGTCGGCGGCACCTCCGCCCTCGGCAACTGGAACACCTCGAACGCCCTCAAGATGGACCCGGCGAGCTACCCCGTGTGGAAGCTCGACCAGTCCCTGCCCGCGGGCACCGCGTTCGAGTACAAGTACATCCGCAAGGACGCGAGCGGCAACGTCACCTGGGAGAGCGGCTCCAACCGCACGGCCACCGTGCCGGCCGACGGTGTGGTCACGCTGAACGACACCTGGCGCGGCTGACCGCCCCACCCGGAGAACGCCGGTCACGGCGGACGAACGGTGGCCCCCGGTGACCGCCCGGCCCGTACCACCGGTGCCGGGCGGTCCCGCGCCCCCGCACGGCGGCACCCCGTCCTCGCCCCCGACCGACACCCCGAGGAGACGCGTCAGTGGTCGGCAGACCCAGACACCACGCAACCGTCCTGGCCATCGCGCTGTGCACAGCCGTCCTGCCCCCGTCGGCGCCCCCGGCGACGGCCGCCGGGCCATCCTCGTCCCCGGCGGCGGCCGCCGAACCGCCCCCGCCGCCGACGGACGCACGGCTCGCGCACCAGCCGGCCCGCCCGGCGACGAGCCGCGAGCAGTTCTACCTGCTGCTGCCCGACCGGTTCGCCGACGGCTCCGCCGCCAACGACCGGGGCGGACTGACCGGCGACCGCACCACCACCGGCTACGACCCGACCGACGAGGACTTCTTCCAGGGCGGCGACCTCAGGGGCGCGATCGACCACCTGGACTACATCAAGGGCCTCGGCACCACCGCCATCTGGCTCGCACCGGTGTTCAGGAACAAACCCGTGACGGTCCGCGACGGCAGGGCCACCGCCAACTACCACGGCTACGCCATCACCGACTTCACCAGCGTCGACCCGCACTTCGGCACCGAGGCAGACCTCTCCGAACTGATCGACAAGGCCCACGCCAAGGGCATGAAGGTGTTCTTCGACGTCATCACCAACCACACCGCGGACACCATCGACTACGCCGAGAGACGCTACGGGTACCGCGGCAAGGGCGCCTACCCCTACCTCGACACCGAGGGCCGCCCCTTCGACGACAGCGCCGGCATGCGCCCGGCGGACGCGGACGGCGCCCCGTACACCCCGCGCGTCTCCGCCGACCCGCGGGACCGCAAGGTGCCCGACTGGCTGAACGACCCGTCCATGTACCACAACCGGGGCAACTCCACCTTCGCCGGGGAGAGCGCCCTGGACGGCGATTTCATGGGCATGGACGACCTGTGGACCGAACGACCGGAGGTCGTCCGGGGCATGGAGCGGATCTACGAGAAGTGGGTCCACGACTTCGGCGTGGACGGCTTCCGGGTCGACACCGCCAAGAACGTCGACATGGCCTTCTGGACCCAGTGGGCCACCGCTCTCGACCGCTACGCGGCCCGGCACGGACGCCGGGACTTCTTCCTCTTCGCCGAGGCGTTCTCCGCCGACGCGGCCGTCACCGCCCCCTACGTCACCCAGGGCCGGCTCGACGCCACGCTCGACTTCCCGTTCCAGGCCGCCGCCCGCAACTTCGCCTCGCGCGGCGGCCCCGCGGACGACCTCGCCCACGTCTTCGCCCAGGACTACCGCTACACCACCGACAAGACCAACGCCTACAGCCAGGTCACCTTCCTCGGCAGCCACGACATGGGCCGCATCGGCGCCTTCATCGCCCAGGACCACCCGGGCGCGGACGACGCCGAACTCCTCGCCCGCGACCGCCTGGCCCACGAGCTGATGTTCCTGTCCCGGGGCAACCCGGTCGTCTACTCCGGCGACGAGCAGGGCTTCACCGGCTCGGGTGCCGACGTGGCCGCCCGTCAGACGATGTTCGCCTCGAAGGTGCCGGACTACCTGGACGACGACGAGATCGGCACCGACCGCACGGCCGCCTCGGACGCCTACGACACCTCCCACCCCCTGTACCGGGCGACAGCCGCCCTGTCCCGGCTCACCCGGCACCACCCCGCCCTGCGCGACGGCGTCCAGACCGAACGCTACGCACAAGGCTCCGTCTACGCCTTCACCCGTACCGACGTCCGCGACGGACGCGATTACGTGGTGGCGCTCAACAACGCCACCGAGGCACGGACCGTCACCCTGCCGGCCGGCTCGCCCGGCATGCCCTACCGCGCGCTGTACGGCACCACCGGCGGCGTGCGCGGCGACACGGACGGAAAGGTCACCGTGACCGTCCCGGCCCTGTCGTCCGTGGTGTACCGGGCGGCACGGCCACCGCACCCGCCCGCGGCCGCGCCCTCGCTGACACTCACCGCTCCGGCCCCGGGCGCCCACGGCACCGTGGAAGTCTCCGCCGGCGTCACCGGCGGCGGAGACCCGCGGGTCGTCTTCGCCGCCCAGACCGGCACCGGCCCCTGGCAGACGCTCGGCACCGCCGACCACGCGCCCTACCGGGTCACCCAGACCATCGCCCCGGACGTCCCCGAGGGAACCCCGCTCCGCTACAAGGCGGTCGTCGTCGACCGGGCCGGCCGGACCGCGAGCGCCCTCGTCACCACGACCGCGGGCCGGGCGGCGACGGCGCCCGCACCCACCGCGGCACGCCACTGGGCCGTCGTCCACTACCGGCGCCCCGACGGCGACTACGACCGCCTGCTGCTGCGCACGCCCGACGGCCGGACCGCCGCCTTCACCGGCCGGGACGCCTACGGAGCGTTCGCCTGGCTGGCCCCGGCCCAAGGCGCCACCGGCATCCCCTTCACCGTGGAGAAGGACGGCACCCCCGACGGCCCCGCGCGCACGCTGGACTTCACCGCGACCCCCGAGGTGTGGACCGAGCAGGGCGGCGACACGGTCACCGGCACCAGACCCGCCGACGCCTACCCGGCCCAGGATCCGGCGACGGCGGTCGTCCACTACCACCGCCCCGACGGCGACTACGACGGCTGGGGCCTGCACGCCTGGACGGGAGCGGCCCGTCCGCCGGAGTGGAACGACCCGATCCGCCCGGTGCGCCGGGACTCCTTCGGCCTGGTCTTCGAGGTCCCGCTGACCGCTCACGCCGACTCGCTCAGCTACCTCCTGCACCGGAAGGAGGACAAGGACGTCCCCTCCGACGAGACCCTCGACTTCTCCCTCTACGGCCACGAGGTGTGGCGCGTGGCCGGCGACCCCGCCTACCTCACCCCCACCCTCGGCGGCGCCTTCGGCCTGGACCTCGGCACGTCCGCCGCGACCTGGCTGGACGACACGACCGTCGTATGGCGGGGGACCGGCGCCGGAGTCGCCAGTCAGCAACTCGTGTACGCACCCGACGGCGGCATCCGGCTGGAGAACGGCGCCCTGTCGGACGAGGGGCACTGGCTGCGCCTGATTCCCACACACCTCACCGACGCCCAACGGTCCGCCCCTCCCGGCCTCGCGGACCACCAGGCCTTCACCGTCGACCCACGAGACCGCGACCGGATCGCCGAGGCCCGGGCGAGCCGCCAGCTGATCGCCACCCAGCGAGGACAGGACGGGGCCCTGCTCGGAGCGACGACCGTGCGCGTGCCGTCCGGCTGACCTCCCCAGCACACCGTACGAAAGGAAGAGAGCCGCACCGTGAACCCAGCACCCACCGCCCGCGGCAACCCGGGCGGACCGCCCGCACACCCGCACGGCCGGAATCTGACGGCCGCCGTCACCCGCGCCGCCACCGTGACCGCCACCGCCGCGCTGCTCGCCACGGCCCTGCACGCCGCCCCGCCGGCGAGCGCCGCGAGCCGCCCGCCCGCCCCGCCGTCCGACGCCCGGCTGGCCGCGGTGCCGGCCCGGCACGACATGACCCGCGAGCAGTTCTACTTCCTCCTCCCCGACCGGTTCGCCAACGGCTCCGCCGCCAACGACCGGGGCGGACTGACCGGAGACCGCACCGCCACCGGCTACGACCCCACCGACAAGGGCTTCTACCAGGGAGGTGACCTCAAGGGGCTGATCAGCAAGCTGGACTACGTCAAGGGGCTCGGCACCACCGCGATCTGGCTGGCCCCGATCTTCAAGAACAAGCCGGTGCAGGGCAACGGCGAGAGCGCCGGCTACCACGGCTACTGGATCACCGACTTCACCCGCGTCGACCCGCACTTCGGCAGCAACGCGGACCTCGCGGAACTCATCCGCAAGGCCCACGCCAAGGGGATGAAGGTCTTCTTCGACGTCATCACCAACCACACGGCCGACACCGTCACCAACACCGAGAAGACGTCCGCCTACCGCGGCAAGGGCGCCTACCCCTACCTGGACACCGAGGGCCGCCCCTTCGACGACAGCAAGGGCATGCACAAGGTCGACGCCCGCGGCTTCCCCTACACCCCGCAGGTCGCCCCGGCCGAACGGAACGCGAAGGTCCCCGCCTGGCTCAACGACTCCACCATGTACCACAACCGCGGCGACTCCACCTTCGCCGGCGAGAGCAACCTCTACGGCGACCACACCGGTCTCGACGACCTGTGGACCGAACGCCCCGAAGTCGTGCGCGGCATGGAGGAGATCTACGAGAAGTGGGTGGAGGACTTCCGCGTCGACGGTTTCCGCGTCGACACCGTCCGCAACGTCGACATGGCCTTCTGGACGCAGTGGGCGACGGCGCTCGACGCCTACGCGGCCCGCAAGGGCCGGAAGAACTTCTTCGTCTTCGGTGAGACCCTGTCCTCCGACCCGGCCGTCACCTCCCCGTACGTACGCCGGGGCCGCCTCGACGCGACGCTCGACTTCCCCCTCCAGGACGCCGTCCGCCAGTACGCCTCCCAGGGCCGGCCGGCCGACCGCCTCGCCGACGTCTTCGCCCAGGACTACCGCTACACCACCGACAAGGCGAACGCCTATGAGCAGGTGACCTTCCTCGGCAACCACGACATGGGCCGCATCGGCGGCTTCCTCCTCAAGGACAACCCGAAGGCCGACGACGCCGAACTGCTGCGCCGGGACCGCTTCGCCCACGAGCTGATGTTCCTGTCCCGGGGCAACCCGGTCGTCTACTCCGGCGACGAGCAGGGCTTCACCGGCGCCGGCGGCGACAAGGACGCCCGTCAGACGATGTTCGCCTCGAAGGTGCCGGACTACCTGGACGACGACGAGATCGGCACCGACCGCACGGCCGCCTCGGACGCCTACGACACCTCCCACCCCCTGTACCGGGCGACAGCCGCCCTGTCCCGGCTCACCCGGCACCACCCCGCCCTGCGCGACGGCGTCCAGACCGAACGCTACGCACAAGGCTCCGTCTACGCCTTCACCCGGACGGACCCCCGGCGGCGCGACCACTACCTGGTCGCCTCCAACAACGCCACCGCGCCACGGACCGTGCGCATCCCCACAGGCACTGCCCGGACGGCCTACCGGGGCCTGTACGGCACCCCCGCCACGGTGACCAGCGGCGCCGACACCCGTGTCACCATCACCGTCCCGCCGCTGTCGACCGTGGTGCTGGAGGCGGCGCAGCGGCTCGGCACGCCGGCCACCCGGCCCGCCCTGGAACTGACGGCCCCCGCGGCGGGTGCCACCGGCGACGTCGACATCTCCGCCGACGTCAGCGGCGGCGGCCTCAATCGCGTGGTCTTCGCCGCCCAGGTCGGCGACGGCCCGTGGCAGACGCTCGGCACCGCAGACCACGCCCCGTACAAGGTGACCCAGCACCTGCCCGACACCGTCCGGCGGGGCACCCCCCTGCGCTACAAGGCCGTGGCCGTCGACCTCGCGGGCCGCACCGCGAGCGCCCTCGCCACGACCGAGGCCGGCCAGACCGCGGCTCCCCGGCCGCCGAGCGCCCTGCACCGCCCCTACGCCGTCGTGCACTACCTGCGCCCGGACGGCGACTACACCGGATGGCGACTCGAATCCGCGGGCCAGTCGGCCGAGTTCACCGGACGTGACGCCTACGGCGCGTTCGCCTGGGTCAAGCCCGAGGACGGGGCGCGGAGCCTGACCTACACGGTCACCGGCAACGGCACGGCGGACGGGCCGTCGCGCACCGTCGACCTGGACAAGACGGGAGAGGTCTGGATCCGGCAGGGTGACGACGGTCAGTCGGACACGGCACCGCGCGGCACCTACCCGGCACCCGACCCGGCCAAGGCCGTGATCCACTACCACCGGGCCGACGGGGACTACGACGGCTGGGGCCTGCACACCTGGACCGGCGCCAAGCACCCCACGGACTGGTCGGCGCCGCTCGTGCCGACCGGCAGGGACGCCTTCGGTGTCACCTTCGAAGTACCGCTCGCCGACGGTGCGACCACACTCAGCTACATCGTCCACAAGGGCGACCAGAAGGACATCGCCGCCGACCGGTCGCTGGACTTCGCCACCTACGGCAAGGAGACGTGGCTGATCGGCGGTGACGGCGACTACCTGCTGCCGACCGTGGGCAGCGCCCCCGACCTGGACCTCGGCACGGCCAAGGCCCACTGGATCGACACGGACACGGTCGTGTGGAAGGTGAGGACCACGGACTCCACCAGCCAGCAGCTCGTGTACGCCCCCGAGGGAGGCATCACCGTCCAGGACGGCGCGCTGTCCGACGAGGGGCACTGGCTGCGGCTGGTCCCGACGAAGCTCACGGACGCCCAGAAAGCGGCGCACCCGGAGCTGGCGGACGACCCGGCGTTCACGGTCGACCCCCGCGACCGCGACCGCGTCCCGGCCGCGCTGCGCTCCCAGCTCCTCGTCACCCAGCGGGCCGCGAACGGCGCGCTGCTCGCCGCCACTGGAGTCCATCTGTCCTGACACGGAACGACCGAAGGGTGCCCCTCGCCGAGCGAGGGGCACCCGTTGTGCGTGCGGGGACGGACCGACTCAGCGGGTGAACACCGCTACCGTGCGGGCGGGTACGGTGAAGGTGCCCGAACCGGTCGTGTACGAGGCCGACTTGACGGTCTCGTCGGTGCCGGTGGCCTGTACGGGGTGGAGGTGGTAGGGGGTGCCGGTG